>URRG01000055.1 GCA_900550095.1 uncultured Oscillospiraceae bacterium | reverse complement strand
TTCCTCTGAGATAGAGCTGTTCTGATAGTCTCTTTGTCCGTGCAATACTACAAAATCTGCGCCCAGCTCCCGCGCCGCGCGGAAATATTCTTCGTAAAATCCGGCGCTGTCCAGAAAGCGCCGTTCATAATTAGAAAAAAGAAGGCAGCTTTCATATCCGGACGTATAGGGATGTACGGAGCGGATACGGCAGTTATATGCAGCCGTGATGCGGCGCAGGGATTCTATAAACGGGGGTTGGAATTCGCTCCAGGTATTAAAAAACACTTCGAAGGTCCGGAAACGCATGGCAGCCAGCGTTTTCAGAGAAGCCTCCAGGGGCTCCGGATATAAGCATGCTGTGGAGATGCCTGTTTGCATGGAAATCACCTCGAAAAGTATGCTCCGCTGCCGTTTAAAAGCAAAGCGGCGGAAATAGTATATAGTATGAAAGGGCCGCCGGAATTGCCGACGGAAAAATGCTTATTGGTATCGCATATGTCAGTATGCTTGGTTTACATTTGGCGCCGCTGTTCTGCCGGCAGCGGCCCTGCAAGAAAATATACCGGTCCTGTGAATGAAATACAGCCCGTTGTCTTTTTCTGCGGCTAAAAGATCGGTTCAGGCCGCTACAGCATTTAGTATATAGGTATTGCGCCGGATTGTCCATATGTAAGGCGTTCCTTTTCTGCGGCCGGAGTTGGCTTTTGACGGATACAGCCGGGTCTCTTCCTTAGCGGGGAGAGGCCCGGCTGCTGCTTTCAGAGGTGGAAGACGCAGGAGAAATTACAGGATATTATCCACAGTGGGAAATTCTGTTTTTTCCAGACCGCTGATCTGGCTTTTGCATCGGGCGGCCTCTGTGTAAAACTGTTCTTTGACCCGGCAGGAAGCCAGAGCGGTCAGGCTGGCCAGATTCTGTGAAATGGAATCCAGCTTGGAATGGGGTGTATAGAGGGAGAGTTTTTTGCAGCAGTCCTCCCATAGCGCCGCGGCTTTTTCCGAGCGGTTCACGGCGGCTTTCCAGTTTCCCTCGTGAACGGCTGAAAGGGACTGCTCCAGAGCGTCTTTCATTTGGGATGCGGCGGTCTCGGTATACGCGGTACCCAAAACGCAAAAGCAGATGAGAGTTCCCAGCAGAAGAAGAGAACTGATGATCCTTCCCATTATTTCCCCTCCTTCCGTATGATGTGGAAATTTCCGGCGGTGTCCGCCGTCATCAGGAAAATGTCGCTTTGCGCGACGTTTTTGCCCCGGAGGACGCCTTCCAGCCAAGCGGGACTCTTTCGGATAAGCTTTAGGGAGAAAGGGGAGAGGACACCGTCGCTTATGACCACCGCTTCGATCCCCGTATCCGGTACAGCTATGGCCAGCATTCCGGCGGTAACGGTATTTTTATCGGGTTTTTTCACAACGCTCAGCTTTCCGTCGGTCTCCACAAGGGCGTATGCAACGTCTTCCAGAGAAAATACGTCCTTTTCGCGGAGTTGTTCGCTCAGATCCTCTGTGCTCATACGCAGCTTTTTAAGCGCCTTTTGATCCAGTGTCCCATCGTTGATAATCACTACAGGTTTGCCGCAGATGATACGGCGGAAATGAGGGAGCTTGATCATCAGATAGGAAACGGCGATTTCGCAGAGGATAAGGACGCCGATGGGGAGGATGCCGCTCACAAGAGGCTGGCCGGTATCCTGCATGGGGATAGCCGCTATATCGGATATCAGGAGGGTGACCACCAGTTCGCTGGTCTGCATCTCACTGATCTGGCGCTTTCCCATCAGCCGGACTGCTCCAATAATCAATATGTAGAGCAGCAGGGTTCTGATAAAGGATATTGTCATACGTACTCCTCCTTGCAGATGATTGGGAAAACCGGCCTTTAAAACAGCAATAGTGTTCGCCGGAGACGGCAGTTTATGCATAAAGCATTCCTTTTTTGCCAGACTAATCCAAGAAAACACAAGAGAGGTGAAAGTATGAGCGAGATGGAAAGCCGAATGACGTCTGTATCTCTGGAGGAGAACCTGCAGTATTTTACAGATGTCTTCGATGGAAGCGCCGATCTGGTGATTCGCCGGATGCAGGTATGCGGTATTCCGGCGGCACTCGTCACGGTAGAGGGATTGATCGACAAGCTCACTATAGCGCAGACGATTTTAAACCCGGTCCTGGCTTTTCGATCAGATGAGACCGACCCGGTAAAGCTGTTTAACCTGCTGCAGACAGATGTGCTCTCCATTTCCGACTATAAAACGGCAACGGAATATAAGACGGCCCTGAATCTCCTTCTCAACGGTTTTGTCCTTCTTATGCTGGATGGATGCATCGAAATCCTGGCGGCGGGAGCACAGGGGTATCAGTTCAGAAGTATCAGCGAACCTCAGAACGAGACCACCCAGAGCGGTTCCCGGGAAAGCTTCGTAGAGCCCTATCTGATAAACATGAGCATGATACGCCGCCGGATCCGGGATCCCAGGCTGAAATTCGAGAGGCTCATGGTGGGGAAAAGGAGCAATACAAACGTACTGCTGTGTTATCTGAGAGACGTAGCTTCCGAGGAGCTTGTGAGCAGCGTCCGCGGAAAGATAAAATCCATGCATCTGGATACGGTGCTGGCTTCCGGTTATTTGGCGCCCTTTCTTCAGAAATCGGGAGGCTTCTTTTTCCGCTCCGCCAGCCGCTCCGAAAGGCCGGATACCGTCTGCGGGAAAATCGGAGAAGGGCGCATAGCCGTCATCGTGGACGGTACCCCCAGCGCTTTGATCGTTCCTCACCTGTTCGTGGAAAATTTCCAGAGCTTTGACGATTATGTGAACCGCCCGTTTTTCGCATTTTTTATCCGCATGCTCAAATATCTGGCCTTTTTCATCGCTCTGTTCATGCCGGGGTTTTATGTGGCTACCACCGCATTCCATCCGGAACTTCTGCCGCAGCCTCTGCTGCTGAAAATCGCGCAGTCCGAAGCCACTACTCCCTTCCCGGCTATGCTGGAGGTCCTCATCATCCATATCATATATGAGATCATGCGGGAAGCGGGCCTTCGGGTCCCCCGGCCCTTGGCGCAGGCCGTCAGCATCGTCAGCGCTCTGGTGATCGGGGATACGGCGGTCAGCTCCGGTCTCATCGGAGCGCCTACGCTGATGGTGGTTGCGATTACGGCTACAGCTTCCTATGTGACGCCGAGCCTGTATGAGCCCGTGGCCGTTATCCGCCTGATCATGATTTTTGTGGGCGGCTGGATGGGCTTCTGGGGGCTGATGCTGGGGGTATTCGTGGTGCTTGTCAATATCTGCAGCGAATCCAGCTACGGCATCCCGTTCAGCGCTCCGCTGTCGCCTTTCAGCCGGCAGGGAATGCGGGATGTGTTTTGGCGGGCCAGCTGGAAGAAGCTGGGCAGACGGAATATGAAGGTGCAGGATATGCCGGGCTCCAAGCTGAAGGATTCGTCCTCAGGAGGTAATGAATGATGCAGAGCGAAAAGCCGAAAAGCGGCGGAACGTCAAAGATTCTAAACAGTTCGCAGGTCTATATCACCATGTTCGTATCCCAGGCCCTCCTGATGCTCACTATGAATACCGTTTATTCCAGCGGCGCCAGAATGCAGGATTTCCTGATTTCAGTGGGGATCGCATTTTTCCTGAATATCCTGCTTATGCTCCCCACAGCGCTTCTGCTTCGTATGTATCCGGGAAAAAGCATCCTGGAGATTTCCAGGGAATTGATGGGGCGGTATGCCGCAGTCGTTTATGGGATCTATCTGCTGTATTACACCGTCATGTCTTCCTATTATCTTTCCTTTTTTGAGCTTTTTCTAGCAAACGTTTTGGATCCCAAGATCTCTCTGCTCATGGTGACCATATCGGTTATGGGGGTATCTGCCTATTCGGCCTGGCGGGGGCTGGAGGCTGTTGTGCGGGTGGCGGAGCTTGTGGCCGTCATTCTGATATTGGGGTTTGTTTTTCTCCTTTCCGCCCTGTTCCCGAAGGTAGAGTCCGTTGAATTCCTTCCTTTTTTTGAAAACAGCTTCTCTTCTTATATGACGGGGGCTCTGCTCCTTTTTTCCAGAAGCGGCGCTCTTTCTATGGTGGGGATCCTGATTCCGCACACTAAAGGGAAAAAAGTAGGCGGCTTTCTTCTGTACAACTTTACGTTCTATGTGATCTTTTCCCTTATTCTGATCGCTTGTGTAGGCACTATGGGGGGATATCTCGACCATTGGCTTTTTCCGGTATATTCTGCCTCTGCTTTTGCACAGACAGGGATCTTGCAAAGCATGGACGCCCTGTTTGTGGCCATGTGGATCTGCGGACTGATGACGAAGCTTTCTATGGATCTTTCTCTAAGCTCTCTTTGCTGCCGCCATATTTCTCCCCGGGTGAAAAAATGGCCGATTCTACCGGTTGCAGCAGTGAGCGGCGCAGTTTCTCTTATGATCTGCTATAACAAAACGATGCAGAATCTGTTTTTCAGCCTGCAGCTGTTGCTTCCCGTGCTGCTTTTAACTTTGGGAGCGATCCCGGTCCTGTTGCTTATCCTGCATTTTTGCAGGAAAAAGCAGACGGAGAAAGGAGGGAAGACAGATGCTGAATTGCACATTCCGCAGCCGTCTGTGGAATAGAAAGGCAGCCATTGTTCTGGCACTTTCTCTGCTGCCGGGCCTTTTTTTCAGCGGGTGCGAGATGCCTGTCCCGCTCAACCAGAGGCTTCTCATCCGGGGGATCGGCATTGATTGGGAAAACGGCGAGTATTCGGCCGCGCTTCAAGCGGACCAGGTGAGTGAAAATTCAGAATCTACGGTTGTAGTGTATACGTCCACGGGGGATTCTGTTTTGGAGGCTCTTAGGAACGTGACGAAGCAGGATGGAAAAATCCCGCAGTATTCCCACGATCTGACCGTGGTTTTTGGGCAGGGAGCCGCTGAGCGGGGATTGGACAAGATGATCGATTTCTTCCTGCGGAACCCGGATATCCCTTCCGCTTCAGTCGTTATCATCTGTGAGGGAAAGGCGCAGGATGTCCTTTCTGCTGAAAAGGACGATCAGGTCATTCCGGCGGATGTGCTGGGCGACGCTGTTCAGGCGGGCTCTTACAACGGCCAGACGGCTGCCAGCGATGTGGCTTCCCTCGTAAACCATCTTGCAGGAGAGGGGGCGAGCGCCTATCTGCCGTATATACGTCTTGTGGACGGCATACCTACGACTGCCGGAACAGTTCTTCTCGACAGTCACGGCGTACAGGCCGATATTCTGGATGAAAGGGCCACCCGCGGCCTCCTCCTTCTCACCGATCAGCTGAGCAGCGGATATATTACGGTTTGGCTGGATGAAAACACGAAAGCATCCCTGGAACTCAGCAACGGCTCCACGAAAATTCAGGTGGCGGAAAAGGACGGGAAACCGGTTTTTACCATCACGTATTCCTGCAGCGTGAACATGACGGCTTTAGAGGGGGATTTTAAAGAGCATTATGGGCGGGAATACTATGATATCATCAAAAACGCGGCGGAGGGGGAACTGCGGAAGGATGCTCAGACCGCTCTCAACCGGTGCATATTTGAAAACAAGCTGGATGTGCTCCAAATGGGACGCTGGATGCATAAACAGCAGTCTTCCTTATGGGCGGAATGGAAAGAAAAATGGCATGACAATATGGATCGGGCGGAGTATGTGATCGACGTGCAGGTGGATATGCAGCGCGTGGGTAAGGAAAACACACCGTCAGTTGAATAGGCCCAATAAAAAAGAGAAGGACGTCAGTCCTTCTCTTTTTTCTCCTTGCCGCGATCTTTCCCATCGCTTTCAAAGGCGGCTTCAGCTGCCTGATTCCGTCGGGCGATTTCTGTGAGGATCCGTTCGGCTGCCGTTCGCCGGGCGGAGGCCTCCACAGAAAGCTCCATAGCCAGCTGCGTAAGGGAATCCTCCCCTTTTTCATTCTGCTCGCGCACACGCTGACAGACCTCCTGCAGGGCCCTGTTCTGCGCGGAACTGAAGGCTGCATACAGTTCTTTTTCCGAATGTTCCTTCAGCCGGGATTGGATAAGGGAAGCGATATCCGGAATAGATAGGACGGATTTCATGAGGCAGATCAGCGTCAGGAGGGTAAGATGCTCACGGGAATATTTTTTCTGTTCAGGCCTGGGCAGGACGCCCGCTTTTACATAGTTGTTCACCATGCTGGAGGTGAGGAGCGGCTCCTCCGGATTTCTCTCAAAAAGCTCCAGCTGTTTATCCATATAGCTGAGAACCTGATCCATGTATAAGTAGATTTCCGGCAGCCGGTCCCATTCCGGCGGAGAAAAAACGCCGGCTTCCTCTGCCCACTGGGAAAGGGAACGGGAATTCATATCCATTTACTGCTGCTCCTTTCGGATGCGTCCCTCCCCCTGATACCGGCTGGGAGGACTTCCAATATATTTTTTAAATACGCGGGAAAAGTAAAGCTGGTCTGAAAAACCTGTGGAATAGGCGACCTCTCCCACGGAAAAGCGCTTTGTTTCCAAGAGAGCGGCTGCTCGGTTGATCCGGTAACGGAGCAGGTATTCGTTCGGCGGCATAGATGTGTTTTCTACAAAAAGCCTGTAGAGATGGCTTCGGCTGATGCCCGCGCTGGCGGCCACATCCCTTATGGTGATGTTTCGGGAATAATTGTATTCGATAAACCGGATGGCCTTCTGCACATATTCGTATCCGCTGGTGTTCCGCGCGGCGGATCTGCCCCGCCGGTCGATCAGATCGGATAAAAACAAAAGAAGGCTGGCCTGCATCCGCAGTTCGCTGCTGGGGGAATCCTCGGGCACGTTGCAGGCTTCCAGTATATGATCGGGAAGAAAGCTTCCTTCGAAGGAGAAGACGGGTGAACCCTCCAGCAGACCGGTCTGCTCCATCAGCTGAGCGGCATCCGATCCGTGAAAACCGATCCAGCAGTATTCCCAGGGCTCGTCCCTGTCGGCTTCATAAAATACGATCTGATCAGGGCACACCACAAAGCCGCCGCCTTTGCAGAGGGCGTACTCTTTCCCCTGCGTCTGAAAGCGCCCTTTGCCTTTCGTTATACAGTGAATGAGATAATGATCCCGTATGGCGGGCCCCCAGGAGTGCCCGGCGGCGCAGCGCTGGATGCCGCAGCTGTAGACCGTAAGCCCGAGAGTATTGTGAAAGGGAATTCGGAAGGAATGCCGGAATCCGTCGTTCGTCACAAAAGCGCCTCCATCCTTTTCTTTTCATTATAGAAGGTTGAAAAACAGAATGCAAGAGTATAGAATAGAGAAGCACACTATTTATGAACAGAGAAAAAACGGATTGTAAAGAAATAAGAAAATATGTAAGAAAAAAGAGAAAACTTTTTCTCCTGAAAGCGATTGAAATTGTTTCCAGAATCGGTTATAATAAAAACAATCTTTGTTTTTCAGAGAATGTCTTGTTTTGACATTTTCTGCAAATATTAGGTAGGAACCCTGCGCTGCTGTGCGCAGGCGTTTTTGTGGAACTCCATATGAAGAGACGCGCAGTTTCTGCATGTTTTTTTGTAGGGAGGACGCAGCAGATATTTTATATGGAATGGGGATAGTAGCTTATGCATATGTTGCTTGCGTCAGGCGGAAGTTTCATCGATGGAATGGCCGACGGCACCATAGCCGTTCTGGTGTTGATCACCGGTCTTGTAGTTGTGTTCCTGATGCTGATCATCCTGACACTAATCATTAAGATCTATGGTACGATTGTGTACAATGTTACGCAGAAGTCCAAGGTGGTTCCGAAGGCTTCGGCTCCTGCAGCGGCCCCGGCCGTTCAGAAGACGGCGGCGTCTGTTCCCGTTTCGGCTCCTGTTGTAGAGGAAGGGATCCCTGGGGAAGTAGTGGCGGCTATCGCAGCCGCCGTATACTGCGCAGAGGGCGCTCCCTTCTCGGCTGTCAAATCCGTTCGCCGGGCGAAATCCGGCGGCTCCCGTTCTGCTTGGGGCATGGCCGGCGTTCTGGACAATACCCGTCCTTTCTGACCAGCTTTTTGATTTACAGCGGCATTTTGTAGTAAAAGAAAATTCAGAAAGGAATGAGTGATTCGTGGAAATCTGGAATGGTTTTCTGCAGGCCCTGCAGGGGATTTGGGACAAGTCCGGCTTTGTGGGCAACGATCCCCGCAACTACATCATGATTGCAATCGCCCTGGCACTGATTTATCTGGCGATTAAGAAGGAATTCGAGCCCCTTCTTCTTCTGCCTATCGCTTTCGGCATGCTGCTCGTAAACCTGTATCCTGCTATTATGGCCGAGCCTACGGCGGATTCAAACGGCGGATTGTTCTATTATCTGTATCAGGGCGTCAAGCTGGGCATTTATCCGCCTCTTATTTTCCTGGGTATCGGCGCTATGACCGATTTTGGTCCCCTGATCGCTAATCCCAAGAGCTTCCTTTTGGGCGCGGCGGCACAGCTTGGTATTTTTGTTACCTTTATCGGCGCTATGTTTATCGGGGATCTGGGAATCCCGAACCTTTCCTTTACGGCAAAAGAAGCCGGTTCCATCGGTATCATAGGCGGCGCGGACGGGCCGACGGCTATCTTTGTGACTTCGCAGCTGGCTCCGAAATTGTTAGGGCCCATCGCCGTGGCGGCGTATTCCTACATGGCTCTGGTTCCGATCATTCAGCCCCCGATCATGCGCGCTCTGACTACCAAGAAAGAACGCATGGTCGTTATGGAGCAGCTTCGCCCTGTTTCCAAGCTGGAAAAGATCCTGTTCCCCATCATCGTAACGATTATTATCGCTCTGGTTCTGCCGGATGCGGCTCCTCTGGTGGGCATGCTCATGTTGGGCAACCTGATGCGTGAAAGCGGGGTAGTTTCCCGTATTTCCAATACTGCTCAGAATGAGCTGATGAATATCATCACCATTTTCCTGGGCGTAACGGTCGGTGCAACGGCTACAGGCGAGGTGTTTCTGAGCTGGCAGACCATCGGTATCGTGATCATGGGCCTCTTGGCTTTCAGTTTCGGTACTGCAGGCGGTGTGCTCTTTGGAAAGCTTATGTATAAGGTGACGGGCGGCAAGGTGAATCCTCTGATCGGTTCTGCCGGCGTTTCTGCCGTTCCTATGGCTGCTCGCGTGTCTCAGAAGGTCGGCCAGAAAGAGAATCCCAGCAACTTCCTTTTGATGCATGCTATGGGCCCCAACGTGGCGGGTGTTATCGGTTCTGCGGTTGCAGCAGGCGTTCTGCTTGCCATTCTTGGATAAGTGCCATTTGGATGAAATAATACAACCTATATACCCGCACATGCAGGAAGGTGTGTGCGGGTATTTTCATGCTCAAGACTGGAGGAGATACCATGAGCAGATTAACGGAGCTGCGGAAAAAGGTTCTGGAAAAAGAATTTTCCAGAATGAACGACAGGCAAAAGGAAGCAGTATTCCACACGGAAGGACCTCTTTTGATTCTTGCAGGAGCCGGCAGCGGAAAAACGACGGTGCTTGTAAATCGAATGGCTAATTTGATCCGGTATGGAAAGGCGTATCTCTCCGATTGGGAGAGCGATATGTCTGAAGGGGATATCCCTGTTTTGGAAGGAGTTCTGAAGGGAGCTCCTCTTCCGGAGGAGCTCCGCAGGCGTATGGCAGTGGACGCCTGCAGGCCCTGGCAGATTCTGGCTATAACGTTCACCAACAAAGCGGCCGGAGAGCTGAAGGAAAGGCTTGTTTCTCTTCTCGGCGACGAGGGCGGAGAAATATGGGCTTCCACATTTCACTCCACCTGTGCGCGAATTCTGCGCCAGTATGGGGAACGGTTAGGATACACCGCTCATTTCACCATTTACGATACAGACGATTC
>URRG01000054.1 GCA_900550095.1 uncultured Oscillospiraceae bacterium | reverse complement strand
GGACTGAACCGAGATTGGCGCACCTCCCCCAATGGGAAGGCCGCCTGCTACCACCTGCCGGCTCATCCTCCTATCCCCTTTCCCGTAAACAGACGCAGAATATCGCTGAAGGTGATAACCACCATAAATACCATAAGGAGGGCAAAACCCGCCGCATGCACCCAACCTTCATACTTGGGGTTAACGGGTTTCCTGCGGATACCTTCAATCACAAGGAACACCAGACGGCCACCGTCCAGCGCCGGAAGAGGGAGTAAGTTTACTATACCCAGATTCACAGTGATGATCATCATCATATAGAGGATGTTGTTGATGGCATCCCCGAAACCACTTTCCAGACCAGCACTTGCCGCCTGCCCGATAGCACTGGCGGCCCCCACGGGGCCGGCCACGTCGTTAAGGCCAAATTTCCCCGTCACCAGGCCAGCTAAGCTATACCACACCAAGCGGACAGTGGAAACCGTATCCTCCGCCGATTTCGTGAGAATCGTCCCCAGATTCTTATCCAGCGCAGCCACCTTGAAATCAAGGCGGACAATCTTCTGTCCGTCCACATCTTGGGTATTCATAGCCACATCGTTGAGCAAGATCTTCTGACCTTGGCGATCCAATTCAATATCCACGGAAGTAGGATCCGCCGTAGAGAGAGCAAACAAAAGATCCCGGTCCGTATTTACCGTATAGCCGTCGATCTTGGTAAAACGATCCCCCAGCTCAGCCCCGGCGGACTGCAGAGGCGATTGTTCGTCAAACCACGCAATGGTGGTGGAAGCCAGCGTTTCCGTCTGAACCGTGAGGATCACCATCAGGATGAACCCCAGAAGAATATTCATAATAGCGCCCATGGCCACTACCAGGATACGCTTCCATACGGGACGGTTGTTGAAGGCCCGCTCATCCTCACTTTCTTCGTCCTCTCCCTCCATGGCGCAATAGCCCCCGATAGGTAAAAGACGCAGAGAGTATTTCGTTTCCTTCTTGCCGAATTGCAGAAGCTTGGGCCCCATGCCGATGGAAAATTCATTGACCCGGATCCCTGAAAGCTTTGCCGTGAAGAAATGACCGAACTCATGGATAAAAATAATAAACCCAAATAAAAGAACTGCGATTATGATCAAAAGAACCTGTGTAATTAGGATCACCCCACATCAGAATCTTTCCGGAGGCTCCGAGAGGAACACCGCCGAATATGTATATGCAGATTATACCGAAAGCCTTAGCCGCACACCGGTATCTAGTATAACACAACCGGACCGCCTGCAGCGTATTGAGATTGTAAATTCCCTATGAATTCTTTATATCCGATTTTTCCACGTGCGGCCCGCAATATTCTTCAGGCCAAACCGGAAAACCGCTTCTCACACTCTGGATTCCACAAATCTGCGTGCGGCACGGTCAGCCTCCAATATAGATTCCAGAGAAACTTCCGGCCCGCAGCAGGAAAGGCTTTCCATAGCTTCCCACACAAGCTCCCCCATGCTCAGGAAAGGAATTTTCTCCTGCAGGAACAGAGCTACCGCAGCCTCGTTTGCCCCGTTTATGACAGCTGTGCTGAGCCCGCCCCGGGAAAGAGCTTCCTTTGCCGCCAGAAGGCAGGGGAAATTTTCCCAATCCGGCTCAAAAAAAGTCAGCCTTCCGATCTCCTGCAAGCTCAGACGCTTTACGGGAGAAGGCATTCTTTCCGGATAAGTGATAGCATATTGGATGGGAATGCGCATATCCGGCACCCCAAGCTGGGCGATCACCGAATAATCCTCATATTCGACCATAGAATGGATGACACTCTCTCTGTGCACGACCACGTCGATTTTCTCCTGAGGCATATGAAACAGCCAGGAGGCCTCTATGATCTCCAGCCCCTTGTTCATCATGGAGGCGGAATCCACCGTGATTTTAGCTCCCATATCCCAGTTGGGATGGTTCAACGCATCCTGAACGGTCACATGCTCCAGTTCATTTCGGGATCTCCCGAAAAAGGGGCCGCCGGAGGCCGTCAGAATAATCCGGCTCACTGCTTTTTCAGACGGCGAGCCCTGAAGGCACTGAAATACCGCGGAATGCTCGCTGTCCACAGGCAGGATGGATACGCCCGCCGCTTCGGCGCGTTCCATCACGAGCGCTCCCCCCGCCACAAGCGTTTCCTTGTTGGAAAGGGCAATATCCTTCCCCGCCTCAATAGCAGCCAAAGTGGGTTCAAGCCCCACCATCCCTACCACAGAATTGCAGATAAGATCGGCTTCCGCCAGAGATGCCGCTCCACAGAGGCCATCCATTCCCTCGGCGATTTCTACATCCATATCGGAGACAGCAGCACGAAGACGCCGGGCTGCTTCCCGGTCAAAGACCGCCGCCAGCTTTGGCTTGAATTCGCGGATCTGTTCTTCCAAAAGCCCAACATTTCGGTTCGCTGCCAAAGCGCAGACAGAAAGCCCCAGCTTTCGGGCCACATCCAAAGTCTGCGTCCCGATAGAGCCGGTAGAGCCTAAAACGGAAAGACTGTGTTTCATTATAGATTCCCCATTTTTGAGAAGAAACCGCCGGAATACTCCGGCAGTTTCTCAGAAATTTTTCTATACAGATGTCCGGGCCTCTCTTTAGTGCAGTATACGGCCCCTGCCCGCGCTATAGAACAACCGGCAAAAACGCCGTAATAAACGCCACGAAGGGCGCCACAAAGATAACGCTGTCGAAACGATCCAGCATACCGCCGTGGCCCGGAATCAGCTCGCTGAAATCCTTGATATGGCAGCTGCGCTTGATAAGCGAAAAACTCAGATCGCCGATCACAGACAAACCCGCGCTTACAAAACCGATCAGCGCCAAAACGCCGTAATCCACAAAAACGGTAAAATGATAAAACGCCTGGAACAAAAGTCCAAAGAACAGCATAGCCAAAATATTCAGAACAAAGCCGCCGATCAACCCCTCTACTGTTTTTTTAGGGCTGATATTGGGGCATAGCTTATGCTTTCCGAAAAGGCTTCCCGCCGCAAATCCCCCTACGTCAGCGGCCCAGGCAGCGCAGATGGCAATGATCACATAAAACATGCCGTGTTTTCCGCCCTGGCTCCGCACCTGGATCAGGGCCGTCAGCGCCGTAGGAATCATCAGACCCATACTGTAGATCACGCCCGCCTCCCGAAAGGTGACAGAATCATGATAACAGATCAGAGCTGTGAAAATCAAAAACGTATACGCATAATAGGCTACCTGCTGGGGCACTCCCACGGGCAAAAAAGGAAATGCCGCCGCAAACAGCAGAGTGGGCAACAAAAGGACCAGCTTCTGAGAAAGCCCCAGCGCATGGACGATCTCATATACGGAAAGCGCTGAAATAGCCGCCACCACGATCACCAGCGCCAGAGGAAACACAGTATTGAACACAACGACGGCCACCATCAACAGAACCAGCACACCGGCTGAGATCATTCTCGATTTCAATCAGATTCCCCCAAACCGCCTGCTTCGTTTGGCGTATTCCTGCAGGGCAAAATTCAAATCTTCCGGCGTAAAATCCGGCCAGAGAATATCCATAATCACATATTCAGAATAAGCGGACTGCCAAAGCAGAAAATTGCTGATCCGGTTTTCTCCGCTGGGGCGAATGATCAGATCCGGATCCGGCTGGCCCGCCGTATACAGCTCATTGGAAAAGCTGTCTTCATCGATATCCTCCGGCCGCAGTTCTCCCGCCTGCACCTTTCGTGCCAGCTTCCGGGCGGCCATGAGGATCTCTGGCCTCCCTCCGTAATTCATGGCAATATTGAGAACCATCCCCGTCCTGTGTTTGCACACTTCCCAGGTAGTGGCAATCAATTCCTGCAGTTTTTTGGGGAATGCGGATGTATCCCCTATAAAACGCACTTGGATATCGTCGTCTGCAAAATCCCGGATAGCTTCCTCCAAATATTCCTGAAAAAGCCGTATAAGAGCGTTCACCTCTACAGCCGGCCTGGCCCAGTTTTCTGTGGAAAAGGCATACACCGTCAGATACCGGATGCCGATATCACTGCAGTAACGGGCAATCCTGCGAAAATTTTTTGCTCCCTCCGTATGGCCCGCTGTCCGCGGAAGACCCTTCTTCTTGGCCCATCGCCCGTTTCCATCCATAATGATGCCGATATGCTCCGGCAGAACGGCTGGAAGATTTGTATCCATGTGCTTTAAATCTCCATAATTTCTTTTTGTTTTATCACCTGCATGGAGTCGATCTCCTTGCAATACTTATCTGTCAGATCCTGCGTCTTTTTCTCAGCCTGTTTCAGGTCATCCTCTGTCAGATCCCCGCTCTTCTTTTTGGCCTTCAGCTTATCCATAGCCTCCCGGCGGATATTGCGGATAGCAACCTTGCTCTCCTCCGCCATCTTGCTGATATCCTTGGCAAGCTCCTTTCTGCGGTCTTCCGTAAGGGGAGGGAACGTCATGCGGATGATCTTTCCGTCACTCTGGGGGTTGATGCCGATATCAGAGGTCTGGATAGCTTTCTCAATAGCACGGCAGACAGATGTATCCCATGGCTGGATAGTGAGAATGCGAGCCTCTGCCACAGAAACAGCCGCAAGCTGATTGATCGCCGTGGGCGCCCCGTAATAATCCACCATAACTTTATCGAGAACGGCGGGATTTGCACGGCCCGCCCGGATAGCTGCATAATCGTTCTGCAGCACACCCAAGCTCTTTTTCATATGCTGTTCCGCATTCGTGAGAATCTCTTTCATTTTACTCTTCCTCCTTAACTACAGTACCGATAGATTCACCGGAAACCGCTTTTACTATATTATTCGGGTCTTCCAGGCTGAAGACCAAAATAGGCAATTTATTGTCTCTGCAGAGAGAAGCAGCCGTTCCGTCCATCACCTGCAGATTCCGGCTGAGAACCTCCGTAAAGGAAAGGGTCTCATATTTTTTAGCTTCCGGATTCTTTTTGGGGTCTGAGTCATATACGCCGTCCACCATAGTGGCCTTCATCATGATATCGGCGTCGATTTCAGCAGCGCGCAGCGCAGCGGCCGTATCTGTGGAGAAAAAGGGATTGCCTGTCCCGCAGCCGAAGACCACTACGCGGCCCTTTTCCAAATGCCGCACAGCCCGGTTGCGGATATAAGGCTCGGCGATTTCCTGCATAGCGATGGCCGTCTGCACTCTCACAGCCACCCCCAGCTGCTCAAGCGCATCCGCCACCCCCAAAGCATTGATTGTGGTTGCCAGCATTCCCATGTGATCCGCCCTTGTACGATCCATCTTTCCGCTGCTGCGGCCTCTCCAGAAATTGCCTCCGCCTACGACGATGGCGACCTGCGCTCCCATTTCCACGCATTCCTTAATAGGTTCACAAATCTTCAATACCGTGTCAAAATCGATACCGTGACCCAAATGGCCTGCCAGGGATTCTCCGCTCAGCTTTAAAAGAATCCTCTTATATTTCGGCTGCAATATAAAACACCCCTATTTTTCTTCCCGGTTTCCTCCCCGGAAAGCATATTATTGTACTCTATTTTACAATAGGAGGCAAATAATGTAAAGGGGTATCGTCTCTTCCCCGGCAACTTTACTGCCGTGAATGAAGCTTCTCTTCATTCAGGGACCTTCATACCTCGCTTAGAAGTTATCTTTACAAACTTTTTCCATTTTATTTAGTATGGACGAATCAAAGGAATATATTTCCATATTAAAGGCTGTCTCGTTTCCTTTCATCCAGAATACGCCTCTTGCGAATATTTCTTCTTCCCGATTTATTTCTCGCAGCCGTTCATACTTCTTCTCTCCCGGCGAAAGGCCGTATTAAAGCCCGCATCCCAGCGAAACCGCTCTTTGAGAGAAAAAGAATATTCCCCTTCCAGCGAATATAAAACACGCCGGAAGGGGAATATTCTTTCCTGCTAAAGCGATCTTTTCGCTGTAAAAGAGTATCTTAGAACAGTAGGCTGCCGTAAACAGCACAGATGCTTTAATGATTCCGCCTCCAGAGAAGGGCTTCCTGAGGACGGCGCACCGTTACGGAACCAGCGTTTACACCGTCGATCAGTCCATAGCGCTGCATGCAGCTGAGCAGGCGCTCCTCCGAAACCTCATCCATCGGGCAAAGAGGAAGCCTGCATTCGCCTACCTCAAACCCCATGGCGTTGAGAGCTCTCTTCACAGGAATCGGATTAACGTCGCTGAAAAGGTTTTCGATCAGCTCCAGATAGCGAAGCTGAAGGGTGTCGCTCTGCTCCGGATCTCCGTCAAAAAAGCTCTGACAGATGGCATGCGTCTCCTGAGGGACAAGGTTGGCCAGAACAGAAATAACCCCTTTGGCCCCCAAAGCCAGAGCCGAAGTGATCTGGTCGTCGTTTCCGGAATATATGTCCAGCTCCCCTCCGCAGAGAGACATGATCTTTGCGATCTGAGAGAAATTGCCGCTGGCTTCTTTCACAGCCACAATATTCGGAATCTGGCTGAGGCGGGCGTAAGTGGCCGGAAGGATATTTACCCCTGTCCGGCTGGGAACATTGTAGAGGATGATAGGCAGTGAAACCGCGTCTGCAACGGCTTTAAAATGGAGGTACAACCCCTGCTGCGAGCATTTATTGTAATAAGGCGTTACGAGAAGAAGCGCGTCTGCGCCCAAAATTTCCGCTCTCTTTGACATATCCACAGCATGCGCCGTATTGTTGCTCCCCGTTCCTGCGATCACCGGAATACGCCCATGAACGCATTCTACCGTATAGCTGATCACACGAAGATGTTCCTCATCCGTCAGGGTGGATGCTTCCCCCGTGGTCCCAGTGATCACAATAGCGTCTGTTTTATTCTCAATATGAAATTCAATCAACTCACGGAGCTTTTCAAAATTTACGGATAAATCCGGATGCATAGGCGTCACAAGAGCCACTCCTGAACCGGTAAATACAGTGCGTTTCATTTCTTTTCCTCTCTTTTCATCTTGAAAATGTGGGGCGTTCGCAGCCTCCCCTTTCTTTATGGCTTACTATAGCACAGCCTGCCTAAAAAAGGTGTTAGTATAAGCCGGAAGGGATTAAAATTCCGAAAAACAGCCCTGCCGGAATCTGTTCCCGGCAGGGCCGCTTTATTACTGGTAATTCAGAGGAAACAGAATCTTGATCAAAGCCAGTTCCGCCGCATGACGGCCGTCGGCCCCGAAATAAAGCCGGTTTCCCGCTCCGTCGTAGATCTGAAACGCGTTTTTTCCATTCACGATCCGGCAGCCCAGCTGATCCATGGAATCCCGCAGAGCCAATTCCCATTCCATGCGATTCTCGATGGAGCCTTGGGCGATTTCTTCCGCCAGCCATTCAAATTCCACCGGTTCCAGTCCTTCGCCCAGAAACGCGTTCCAAAGGGAAACCTTCTGGCTAAAATCCAACGCCGAAAGGCATTCACCCGGCGGAGACGCCGGATCCCCGCCTCCATAGCAGAAAAATGTCCCGGAAGAAACCGGAAGCAGCAGGTTCTGCCGGCGAAGAAATTCTGCGCTCTTCCACTCCACCGCTGCTACAGCGGGCTTGAAGCTTACTGCCTTGAGGAACGACGCAAGCTGTTCTGCTTCCTCCTTCTCCGGGCAGTCTACCTGCAGGCACAAGGTCTGCAGCACATCCGCACTGCTTCCGGAGATACTTTCCTGCACGAACCGACAGGAGTTCCCCTCTCTCTCCGCCCAAAGGCGGACGGTCTCCTGATTCCGGGCCGTACCATAGGCGCAGACAGGCCAGGTCTCCCCTATAAACGCCATTTCAGGGCCGAAAGCCTCAAAAAAATCCTCTACTAAAAAGGCCGCGTCCCGATACAGGATATATATGCTCTTTCCCTGCGCGGAGCTCTGCACGGAAGGCGCTCTGCCCAGCCATCCATCTATTCCGCAAAGCACGGAAAGCAGTCCCAATGCGGGGCTGCTTTCCTCTACGGATTCCACCAGGGAAACCTGTATCTTGGAAGCGGTCCGATATGGATGCAGCATACCGCCACTCCCTTGCAATTTTATTTTTCCTCTCCGTTCAGAAGTCCCATGGCCTTTGCAATATCCAGGTTGACCTCCAGAACGTTTACGGTGTCTTCACCAAAGACTCCCAGAACCTTGCCGCTGGTATGACGGCTTACGATCTCGCGTACTTCCTCCTCGCTGAGTTTGGAAGCCTCTACGATCCTGGGGATCTGAACCTCCGCAGAAGCGGGAGTGATATGCGGATCCAGGCCGGAACCGGAAGCTGTGAGCAGGTCGGTGGGGATATCCTCCATCTTCACATCGGGATTTTCCTTAAGGAAGGAGTCGATATCCGCTTTTACACGCTCTGCCAGAGCGGGATTAGAAGGCCCATAGTTCGCCGAGCCGGAGCCCAGTCCTGCAAATCTGGTATCGGTTGCCTCGTCAAGGTTCTCAATATCCTTGTAGAACACCTGATTGCCGTCTTTGTCGAAGGTATCGTAATGGGCCTTGACAACGTTGCCTTCCTCATCCTCTTCATCAACAATATAAAGGATCTGCTGGCCGGCGTCATCTTCCATCACGTAATGCTGTGTCCCGTCCTTATCCTCCGTGTAAACGTTGTAGTGATACTGGGAGGGGCGGCTCCACATGAAGTAATCCTTTGTGAATTCCTGGCCCACATATTTAGCGCCGATGACCTTTCCATCCGCCTCAATCAGGCTGCCGTTGGACTGGCTGGGGAAAAACAGGGAAGAAAGGCCGCTGAGCAGAAGCGGGAACAAAAACCCGCAGATCAGCATCAGAACGACAGTGACCAGAACGGCCTGTCTCGCATTATGCAGAAAGCTTTTTACAGACTCTTTCATGAATTTCGTCCTCCTTCCTTACAGACCGATAAGGGCAAGCAGCGGATGGATGATCAGATCGATGATCTTGATTCCGATAAAAGGAGTGATGATGCCGCCGATACCGTAAATGAGCATGTTTCTTCCCAGCATCTTCCCGGAGGACATGGGGCGGTATTTAACGCCCTTCATAGCCAGAGGAATCAGGCAGGGGATGATGATCGCGTTGAAGATCAGCGCGGAAAGAATAGCGCTGAAAGAACTTGCAAGCCCCATGATGTTCAGAACGCCCAGCTCCGGAATAGCGGAGGCGAACATAGCGGGGATAATGGCAAAATACTTCGCAATGTCGTTGGCAATGGAGAAGGTCGTCAGGCTTCCGCGGGTGATCAGGAGCTGTTTGCCGATCTCCACAACCTCAAGGATCTTGGTAGGATCGGAATCCAGATCCACCATGTTGGCGGCTTCCTTGGCAGCGGTAGTGCCGCTGTTCATGGCCAAGCCAACGTTGGCCTGGGCCAGCGCGGGAGCATCGTTGGTGCCGTCGCCCGTCATAGCCACGATCTTGCCCTCGGCCTGTTCCTTCTTGATCACGTCGATCTTGTCCTCGGGCTTGCACTCGGCAATAAATCCGTCTACACCGGCTTCTTTCGCAATAGTGGCCGCAGTCAGCGGGTTGTCGCCTGTGCACATAATGGTCTTGATGCCGATGGCACGCAGACGCTCAAAACGCTCTACCATGCCGGGCTTTACCGTATCCTTCAGGTATATAACGCCCAAGATCCGATCATTTTCGCAGACTGTGAGAGGAGTACCACCCAAACTGGAAATCTTATCAACCTGCTCATGCAGGTCGGCGGGAACTTTGCCGCCCAGTTCCTTCACATACTGCTCGATAGCTTCTGCAGCGCCTTTGCGGATCTTTGTCCCATCGGGAAGGTCCACGCCGCTCATGCGGGTCTGCGCCGTAAATTCAATGAAATTGGAACCAGCCGTCTCCTGGCTGTTATCCCCCATGCGGCGGGCCAGCTCCAAAGTGGACTTGCCCTCGGGAGTGCCGTCCCGCAGGGAGGTGAGGACCGCGCAGCGGATAAGCTCCT
>URRG01000053.1 GCA_900550095.1 uncultured Oscillospiraceae bacterium | reverse complement strand
TTATATGCTTTTTTATTCTTCTTGTAAAGTAATGTTTTATAATAAATCTCCGACAGAATTTATCTTATAAACAGCAAAAAGCTCCCGAAGGAGCTTTCCACGCTTTAGATATAAACCAATTCTTTTAACATAATCTCTTCTACCATATTACGAATACCATTTACCAATCTGACACATTCCCTCTAATCACGAGCTTTCAACTCAGCTCTGGTTGTATCCAGCTCATCTAAGTCTAAGTCGCTCTCTATCGTGTCATCTGGTTTTTGCGCGAGCAACGAGGCAAGCCGAGATGCTTGCATCTCGATTTACCGACTACCGCGTTCATCGAGACAAGTACTCTTGTCTCGATGTTGGGACAAAAGAACAACCGTCTCCACATGGAATGTCACCGTGGAACGACTGTCGTTCCCACAAGCGAAGGTCTCCCCGAAGAGCTCATTTTTCCGCATACGGACCAGAAGTGTCTTGTTGCCCCAGAGATCCTCCTTTATCATATCGACGGCTCCTGAAAGGACGATGCCAATGTGCTTCATATTTTCCTGCTCGAAGGCGATGATCTCGCCTTTGCTGAAAACAGCGGTATGATAGGTAATACAGTCCAGCATGGGGCGACGGTCTTGTTGGGTGATGCCCTCAAAGAGAGGGGTGTCTAAAGATAGTAGCTTGTTTTCCATTTTCATAAAATTGCGTAAACCTTTGCTTTTTGATGGGATTATAAGGTATTTTGGGAGTTACGTCAAATTTTATTCAAAATAATGATATTCGAAGGGACAGGCTCGCCGCCTTTCCCTTCGAGCTTCCTTTTCTGCTCAAGGTCAAAAAATATGGGGCTTACGTCAGACTGGTAGTGTAAGACTCTATGGTGGGATGGATATCCAAATATGGATGTGTTTGACTTATTTTGAACGTTTGGGCGTTTGCAAACATACATTTTATGACTGCATTTGACTTATTTTGGAATTTTGCAATATGCAGTCAATCCAAGCTTGTAGAAGCTCCCCATTGCACCATTTTTAAGGAGCCGAAACTGTTCCGTACTTTCACAGTTACGAGTGAAAATCACCTTCGGCGATGGATTTTGACTTGTAACCATCGGCACTTTGGCATATACATGCCAAAACACCTCGCGGAACAGTGGCTCCTTGTACGAAGTAACTCATTCCGGCTTCCGGGTAGCGGTGAAGTGCCAGGTGTTGTCAGGGGCAGGTGGGAGGTAGGTTACGTTGGGCTGCCAGCTACAGGTAAGCTGAGGGTGGATGGCGGTAGCGGAATCTCCCGCGACTGTAGGGCGGAGAGTGTAGGTTTCAACGTAGGAGGTATTGATCAGAGCAACTTTGATCCGGAGCGCGGAACCGTCAAAGGCATAAGCAAGGCAGTGATACTGATGCCGGAAGTTTCCGGGATAGAGGTCGTTCCTGATCCATTTTCTGAAGCCGGCCGTGAGCTGTTTTTCCTCGCCGTCAATTTTCAGCCAGATCTCCAGGTTGTCATTTTCCTGGAGAAAAAGGGCCTCCTGGATGCCGCGGGGATTTTCACTGAACGAAAACTTCTGGTTCATCAGCATCCAATTATCCACCTCCCACTGGGCATGTTCTCCCTTTGGAAAGGCAAGACTTAAATCTGCCGTTTTTTTCTTCAGATTTCTGCTGTGCTCTGCCCGAAGCTCCGGCGCAGCAGACCTCTGCTGAAAAGCTTCCTTTATATAAGCAAGACAGATATCCGGTATCCTCTCTGCCGTTGTTCCCGCTGTAATGCCGATTGTAACAGGAAAATTCCGAAAACAGAGCAAAAACTGTCCAAAAGCGCCTTCCGCCGCAAACATCTCTTTCCCTGCTTTGATATGATAGGCATAATGGGACAGCGCTTTTCCTGCGCAGCCCGGGATCGCCACCTGGGGCTTACTCAGCGTCTCCACCCACCAGGCAGGAATCAGCTGCTCGCCCTTCCATTTTCCTTTTCGTAAAAAAAGTACGCCAAGCTCCGAAATTTCCCTAGCCGTCAGATACAGGCCCCAGCCTCCGGTGCTATGTCCTTCCGGACTTGAAAGCCATCGAATTTCCCGGAAGCCCATTTTTTCAAAGACTCGTTCATCAAGAAGTGTCCTGCAGTTTTTCCCCATAACTTTTGTGACAATCCGGGACAGGGTATAGCTGCAGCCTGAATCATAATGAAACACTTTTCCAATATCTTCCAGAATCTTTTTTTCTCTCAGCCAGGCGGTCTCCCAGTTTTTCTCAAGTCTTGAAAACCAGACATTGTTGCAGCAAAAAGGCGAACCGGCCTGCATGGTCAGCAGATCGTAAACCGTAATTTTTTCCAAAGCCGGATCGTACTCTTCCGGAAGATCCTCCCTGATATAATCAAGAAACGGAGCTTCCAGCTTCAGCTTTCCCTCATCCAGGGCAAAACCCACACAAATCGCCGTTCCCGTCTTGGAAAGAGAATGCATCATCTGGGGATCCTCCAGGGTAAAAGGCTTCCAGGCTCCTTCAAGAATCGTTTTTCCTTCATATTTTACAGAAATGCTGTGAAGCTCCGCTTCCTTTTCCAGTACCTCCAGCATCTCTCTTAACTTTCCCGAATCAATCCCGTAATTTTCAGGATCTACATAAATTGTTTCCATTTTTCCTCCTTATACACGGAAAACAGCCCGTCTTTTCAGGCAGGCTGCTCCACTCTTTTATCAGCAGTCTTTGGCAGAAAATACCTCCAGTTCTGCTTTTTTCTGTTCCAGATACTCTTTCCAGTCCTGATCGTTGATGAAGGGATTTTCTCCATCAGGGTCGGCTTTCAATTTTTCCAGTTTTTCAAAAAATTTATTATTTTCTGTATGATTTCCCAGGAAAAGCTCTACCTTTTCATCCTTCACTTTATCAATGGACTCTATGTAAACCTTTCTCATCTGAAACCCGGGATCCCCAATCTCTGTCAGATACTCTTTGGTCAGTGTGTTAAAACCAAAGCCTCCATAATAGCCTGCCCGGACTGTTTTTTCTCCATCACTGACATCGAAAAATAATGCGACACAGCCCGCCGTATGCCCCGGCACCAGTTTACATTCTATAGTGACATTTCCAAATTTCAGAATATCTCCTTCCCGGATCGCCTCATCCGGTTCAAAAAGCATTTCAAGAGAGTTGCCACTTTCCTGCACCAAAGAAAGTTCCGGATGTTCCTTAAACATCACCGCATCCGGCTCACCGAGATATACCTTACAGCCGAACATTTTTCTCAGGAAATTAACCCCTCCTATATGATCTACATGACCATGAGAAAGAATAATCCACCTGATATCCGCAGGATTAAAGCCAAGAGACCAGATCGAATGAATCAGCATGGCCGTTGCCTGTGCATTTCCGGAATCGATGAGCAGAAGACCATCTCCCGTATCGATCACATGAACACAAACCCAGGAATCGCCTGCATAATAGACATTTCCGAAAATCCGAAAAGGCTCTACATATCGTTTTTCCTGATCCAGCATAGCAAACTGAATCAGCTCTTTTTTCATAACTTCTTTCTGCTCTGCTATAAAGCGGTCGTAATCGTTTTTTACAGACATGGTAACTTCCTCCTTTATTCTGATTTTGGCGGCCAGACAGAGGTCTCGATATGAAGACCACCTCTGTCGGCAATCACTTTTCCGAGTACCAGCGCAACAACCATGGCTACCACTGCGATAACTGCATAGATCGGCTCCAGCACAATGACGGCTTTCACAAAGTTAATGGTATAGAGCGTCGCACTCAGCAGCACGCTGATCCAGAGCGCCGTTTTTGACATATGAAAGCTGTTCTTTTTCCAGGCCTCCGGATAAAGCTTCGGAATCCGCGCAATGCCGATCAGAGTGGCGATTCCCAGACCAAACATAATAATCTGACTGATATAGTTAATGGTTACAATACTTACATTGAACACAATGGGAATCAGCAGCATAATAAGCATGAAAAGCAGCTGAATCGGTGGCATTCCAAATCTGTTTTCTTTCAGAATCGCTTTAGGAAGCCAGCCATCTTTTGCCGCCTGGGTTGGCTGGAAACGGAACGATGCAATGGACGAATTCAGCGTAGTCAGAATCGCCATGATGGGACCACCCACTACAAAAGCATAATAAACAGGTTTCGGAAGAATCGCCAGTGCCGCCGGTAAAATTGTTGCGGCTCCGTTAGCATTTTCATAAGGAACTGTTCCTGAAGTAACCATAGCCAGTGTCACATAGATAAATACCACTACCGGGAAACACATCAGGCAGGCAAAAGGCATATCCTTTGTTGCGCTTTTTGCTTCTTTTCCAAAATAGATGAGTCCGTAATACCCATGGCAGCAGTTGATAAGAAGAAAGGTTGCCAGGAAAAAGCCCTTGAAACCGCCGGTAAACATCTGAGAACTGGAAAAATCAAAAATTGGCTGGTTGATCTGAGTCAGACCGTAAATATCATAGGCCACCATAGATACCAGCAGGATGCCGCTCATCAGGTTATTGATCTTCGCAAAAGCATTAATACCCAGAAGATTCAGTCCCACTAGCAGGAAAATGATAGTAATACCAAAAATTTTAGCCGAAACTGTCGGCAGTACCATATTCATGTAGAGACCAAAGGCCATAGCAAAGGTACTGAACTGAACGGTAAAAATCAGGTTGGAATAGATCACAAGACCGCCCGCGGAAGGGCTGGTGAGGTTTGTCACGACAGAATACTGACCACCTGCGACACGAAGCGTACCACCCAGAATAATGTAGGGAAAAATCATAACCAGTGCCAGCACCGTTGCCAAAAGCATGGCCAGCCATACTGAATATCCGGTGTAGGCCATGGCTGGCCCCATCAAAGTTACCATTCCGGCTCCCACTACGGCTCCAAAACCAATTCCAAAAAGATCCAATTTTCCCAGTGTACCAGGAGCCGGTTCCGGCTTATTTATAATGTTGTTTTGTCTGCTCATTTTTTCTCTGTCCTTTCTCTTATGCTTACTTGATGAAGCTTACATGACGGCAGATTTCGGCGGTGGCCTCGTCCTTTCGCTTATTAAAGAGCACTTTGTTTTCTTCAAAAAGATTCCGGCCTTCGGTGTCGATCGACACAATCAACGGACCAAATTCTTTTACATGGCAGTGCCAAAGCGTTTCCGGCATGCCAAGATCCTGCCACTGTGCCTCCACAATCTCTTCCACCTCTGTCGCTGCAACCACCGCGTTTCCCGCCGGAAAAACACAGTGGATCGCTCTATAATTTCTGCAGGCGTACTCCGTGTTCGGTCCCATACCTCCTTTCCCCACGATTACTCTCACTCCGGTATCCCGCACAAATTCTTTCTCAAATTTTTCCATACGCATACTTGTCGTAGGACCTACAGAAACCATCTCAAACCGGCTATTTTCCAGCGGACGGATGATCGGGCCCGCATGCAGAATCGCCGCATTTCTTACATCCACAGGAAGTTCCCGCCCCTCTTCCACCAGGCGGCGGTGCGCCACATCCCGGCAGGTCGTGAGATCTCCATTCAGATAAATGATATCTCCGATATGGATATCCTTTAAATCCTCCTCCGAAATTGGCGTGATGAGAATCTTTTTTTCTCCTTTTATCTCCAGCATTATAAAGTCACCCCCGAATGTGTTGTGATCGTGTAGTTCAGATCTCTGTCAAAAATGATATGGCCTCTTCTGTGGGACCAGCAGCCCACATTGACTGCCACGCCAATGGTGGAGGGATGGCGCGCCGTATTTTCGATATGAACGCCCATAACGGAATATTTTCCGCCCATCCCCTGGGGCCCAAGGCCAATGGAATTGATTCCATTCTCCAGAAGCTTTTCCATATAAGCCGCTCTCTCATTTTCATTGTGGGAACCAATGGGACGCATCAGCGCCTTCTTGGACAACAGAGCCGCTGTCTCCACAGAGGTGGCCACGCCCACACCTACGAGAAGCGGCGGACAGGCATTCAGGCCATAAGTTGTCATCACATCCATAACAAATTTTGTCACACCTTCGTAACCGGCCCCCGGCATCAGCACCATGGCCTTTCCCGGAAGGGAGCAGCCGCCGCCTGCCATATAGGTGTAAATCTCACATTTATCACTGTCCGGCACAATATCCCAGAATACGGTGGGAGTTCCCTTTCCCACGTTTTTTCCTGTGTTATACTCGTCAAAAGTTTCCACACTATTGTGCCGGAGCGGTGTCTGAAAAGTTGCACGGATCACAGCCTCTTTCAAAAGAGCTTCCAGATCTCCGATTAACGGAAAAGCTGTTCCGCATTTTACCCAGAACTGGAGCACTCCTGTATCCTGACAGCTGGGTCGGTCCAGTTCTTTCGCCAGCTTCTGATTTTTCTTCATCGTCTGATAAATCACTTTCGGCAAAAAGCCATCTTCCCTTTCTGCCAGCTCATCCAGTTTTGCGATCACATCATCCGGAAGTACCTTCGCCGTATAGCCGATGAAATTCGCCATATAAGCGGTCAGTTTTTCTACCTGTTCTTCCCTGCTCATGGGTTCCTCCTTGATATTTTATTTTTTATATTTAATAATGTATCCATTTCTTGTTTCTCAATATAGACGAAAACGCTGGATCCGTCAACTATTTTTTACAGATTCAGCGTTTTCTATTATTTTCTATATTTATTTTTATGCAAAATTCACAATCACTGGTATCGAGTCAATACATCCTCCATACTGCGGTAAATGTGTTTTTCCATCTCCTTACCAGCCAAAGCGGCATCTCTTTTTTCCAGTGCCGCATAGATCTGCTGGTGCTCCTTCTGGGAACGCCGCGCGTACTCCTCTTCTGTGGAATTTAAGCCCAGGGACAGGCCATTCCAGAGCTCTCCCAGCATTTTTTCCAGCTTTCCGTTGCCCGCTGCCTTCCAGATTTCATAATGAAAGGACTGATTCTGGTTGGCATAATCCGTCACATCATTGCGTTCCAGAGCCTCCTCTGCAGTGTCAATGCAGTTCTTCACAGAGGAAAGATCTGCTCCATTTTCACAGCAAAGCTCACAGGCTGCTTTTTCCAGGACGGCCCGGACCTGATAATGCTCCCGAAGCGTTTTTTCGTTGATTCCCAGCACGGTGGCTCCTCTGTTCTGCTGCAGGGAAATCAGCCCGTCCCTCTCCAGAATCTGGAAAGCCTCCCGCACCGGTGTGATGGAAACTCCCAGTTGCTGGGCCGTGGTCTCCAGTGTCAGCGTCTCCCCTTCTTTGATCTGTTGGGCGATGATCGCCTTGCGAAGCGCAGATGCCACCCGCTCACGGGCCGGCAGCAGTTTAATCGGTTTTAACCCCAGCATTTATTTTCCCTCTTTCTTTTATAATTGCCTGTTTTATCTCCTCCAGATAAGCCTTCAGGCCGCCCGCCGGATCTTTTTCCAGCTTATGATCTCTTGCACGGATTCCAAAACAAAGATAAATTTCCGTAAAAGTTTCCAGCATTTTTCGCTGAAAATCAAACGGACACTTCTCATAAAGATAGCGGTGAAATTCGAGCTCTTCATCCGGCAACTCTTCCGGATCTGCCCATTTTTCCAGCACTTCCGCCTCCAGTGCCAGTCCCAGTTCAAAAATATGATCCAGGCAGTCTCCAGAAAGTTCTGCCACACGGACGTGATTATTCGGCAGGCGTCTCACAAGCCCCTGATATTCCAAAAGAATCAGGGCTTCCCGCACCGGCATCCTGGACCGGGAAGACTGCTACCGCTGGGTGCGCTTTCTGGATGAGCGTTTCGACGGAAAACAGAACATTTTCCTCCATGGAATCTCCATGGGAGCAGCCACAGTGCTCATGGCGTCGGACCTCTGCCTTCCCATGTCCGTACGGGGCATCGTGGAGGACTGTGGCTTCACTTCTCCCGAGGAGGAGTTTCAGCATGTGCTGAAGCAGAGTGGAAAAGGCTATTTAAGCAGGCCGCTGATCTGGCTGACGAACCTCTTCTGCAAGGCTTTGGCAGGCTATGGTTTTTCTGACTTTTCTTCCGATGACTGTATCGCCGAGAGCCGGCTTCCGGTGCTGGTGATCCACGGGGAGAAGGATGATTTCGTGCCCACGGGCATGGGCAAAAAGATTTATCAGGCCGCAGCCGGTGAGAAGGAGATCTGGATCGCCAAAGGCGCAGGCCATGCGGAGAGTTACTATCTCCACAGGGAGGAATACGAGCATAAAGTGCTGGGATTTTTCCACAGATGCATAGAAGCAGATGCTTATGCAGAAGATTAGATTATTAAATTGCCACAGGAGGATATAAAAATGGCAGAAAAAAGCTGCAGCAATCAGGGCTGCACAAAGGAGAGCTGCGAGGGATGCCCCTCCAAGAAGACCAGCTTTCTGGTAGACCAGAATATTTATTCCAATGTAAGACACGTCATCGGCGTGGTCAGCGGAAAAGGCGGCGTCGGTAAATCCATGGTGACCGCCACCCTGGCAAACCGCATGGCAGAGAAAGGCTTCCGGGTAGGTATCCTGGATGCGGATATCACAGGCCCGTCCATCCCGAAAATGTACGGCCTTCACGGACCGGCCGTGGCTGACGATAACGGCATCATTCCCGTTGTCACCGAGAACGGCATCAAGGTCATGTCCTTAAATCTTCTCGTTCCCAACGAGGAGGACCCGGTGATCTGGAGAGGACCGGTCATCGCCAACATGGTAAAACAGTTCTGGAGCGATGTGATCTGGGGCGAACTGGACTTCCTGTTCGTGGATATGCCGCCAGGAACCGGTGATGTACCACTGACGGTCTTCCAGTCCCTTCCGGTGGAAGGCATCGTTATCGTTTCTTCCCCCCAGGATCTGGTACGCATGATCGTGACCAAGGCCTTCAACATGGCAAAAGCCATGAAGATTCCGGTACTCGGCATCGTGGAGAACTACAGCTACCTTGTCTGTCCGGATTGCGGCAAGAAGATCTCCGTCTTCGGCGAGAGCCATATCGACGAGATTGCCGCTTCCCTTGAGACCGAGGTTCTCGGAAAAATGCCCATCGACCCGTCTCTGGCTTCCCTGGCAGACGGCGGAAAATTCTCCGAGCAGAAAGATACGCACCTGGATGCGGCTGTGGAAAAGCTCTACAAGCTCTACCGTGAGAATCCCAAAGACGACGAAGAATAAGAAAAAGAAAAAAGCGTTTCGGCGAAAAACCGGGACGCTTTTTCTCTTTCCGGCGGAAAACTATTCGGAAAACACGCTGCCTTCCGCCTGGTCCAGGGCCTTTTCGATGGCGTTTAAGAGGATGCCGGCGGTGTATTTTCCCGTGGCCTCCCAGGTGATATCCTTCGTGGACTGTTTTTCCAGAATCTGGGCTTCCAGCTCTTCCACAGCCGGGCGGATCAGCGGGTACATGGTGGAGGTGGTTTCGCTGAGATTGTTAAGATCGATGGCTTTGATCCGGTCCGGATCGACGGTCACGGTCACATCCACCACCGTGTCACCGAGGGTCACAGGAGAGGAGTAGACGCCGGCCGTGTAGCGCTCGGTGGAGATGGACGTCCGCTTCTCCGGCGCCTTTTCTGTGCGGAACATCAGCACCAGAAGGACGATCAGGACCACCGCCAGAAACAGAAAAATTCCCGTATAGACCAGTTCCCGCATTTTCAGTACCAGGATTTTCGGCTTGGACTGCAAGGTGAAACCTCCTTATTTGAAAGAAATTTTTTCCTCAGTGCATTGTATTTTTCCAGACACGCTTTTAGACCAGCATAAATTTTTTCAAAAAAGGAAATACTGCCTCTCAGAACAGACTTCCCGGGAAAAGGGAAGAGAAAAGAGGAGACCATGAGACGGGAAATTGCAGAAAGCCTGGAGAAAAACAGGCATGAGATGGAAGAACGGCTCCGGACTTCTCATCTGGGGTGATGTCGGTACTGGAAAATCTTTTTTTGCAGGCT
>URRG01000052.1 GCA_900550095.1 uncultured Oscillospiraceae bacterium | reverse complement strand
TGCTGTTGCTGCTGGACGCCAAGGGGATCGCGGCCTCCTCCGGCTCCGCCTGTACCTCCGGTTCCCTGGACCCCAGCCACGTTCTGCGGGCGTTGGGCCTGCGGGAAGGGCCGGAGCTTGTTTCCTGCCCAACCTGCGGGCGGACGAGGATCGACCTGATCCGCATCGCTGGAGAAGTGGAGGAAAGGCTTCGTTCCTGCCGGAAACCCATCAAGGTCGCTGTGATGGGATGCGTGGTAAACGGCCCTGGGGAAGCCCGGGAGGCGGATATAGGCCTGGCGGGAGGCCGGGGCGAAGGGCTTTTGTTCCGCAAGGGGGAAATCCTTCGGAAAGTTCCGGAGGAAAAGCTTGTGGACGAACTTATGAAAGAGATCGAGAAACTCTGAAGCAAAGCCGGCGAATATAGTTTTGCGGGCCCCTGGTGCTGCCGCCCTGGAGCCTTGGAGATAAAAGGAATGAGATATGAAAAGCTTTCGTGAATTTTTCGGCCCGTATCTGGGCGAAGCGCTCCCGGAAAAAGTAGGGGAGGGCATTCTTCGGTCTTTGGAGATCGACAATGAAAACAGGCAGATCACTATGAAGGTGGCTTTTCCTGCTTTGGTAGGGAGAGAGCAGCTCACTCAGGTTGAAAAAGCGCTGGCAGGCTGTAAGGCCCTGCGACTGAGCCGTGCGCAGATTCTGGCGGATTTCCCTCCGGAGTGCTTTTCCGCAGAGTGCTTTCCGGAACTGGTTGCGGAACTCAAAGCGAGAGGCGCCGGTATCAACGGTACCTTTAACGGATCTTCCGCGCGTATGGAAGATGGAAAGCTGATCGTCACCCTTAGCCATGGCGGTGTGGAACTGATCCGTGCCAGAAAGATCGATCTGTTGATCACCAAGCTTATACGGGAGCAATTCGGGCTGCAGGTTTCTCTGGATTTTGACGGAGTCCTCACCGTGGAAGCCGACAGCCCCGCTTACATAGAAAAGCAGAAAAACACTCAGGAAAAACTCCGGAGAGCGGCTGTGGAAGAGGATCTAAGCCAGTATGAAAGCACCATGGCCCGGGCGGAGGAACGGCGGGCGCCGAAAAAAGCGGCCTCTGTAATCAATATCCGCCGGGGGGATACACTTATGCCTTCCATTCTGCCGGAAACAGCTTCGGAGATCATGGGCAGAATGGGGAAGATCCGCCTGACGCCTATTTCCAGGATCACACCCGATATCGGCAGCACCATGATATGGGGCGAGATTTTTTCTGCTGAACAGAAGGTCACGAGGGACGGAAGCCGAAAGATCTATTCCATCAATATCACTGATTATACGGGATCTATCACGTTGAAGATCTTGCAGAATATCAACGAGTGCCGTGCATTGGACAGCCTTTCTAAGGGAACCTCCGTTATCGTGCGTGGAGATGTGGAATACGACAAATACGATCATGAAATTGTTCTGCGCCCCAGGGCCATTTCCACGGTAAAGCAGACAGAGGTGATGGATACAGCCCAGGAAAAGCGGGTGGAGCTCCATCTGCATACGGCCATGTCCGCCATGGACGGCGTCACTTCCGCGGGGGATCTGATCGCCCGGGCGGCCAAGTGGGGCCATAAGGCTGTGGCAATCACAGACCACGGTGTCGCTCAGGCTTATCCGGACGCTATGAACGCTGCGGAAAAAGCCAAGAGCAAAGGGAACCCCATCAAGGTAATTTACGGTGTGGAGTCCTATTTTATCAACGATATGGTGCCCGCCCTCAAGGGAGAGACAAAGAAAAGGTTGGATGATGAATTCATCGCTTTCGATATCGAAACCACAGGTCTGAGCCACGAGACCGACCGGATCACAGAAATTGGTGCTGTGCGTCTGCGGGGCGGCGAAGTGGTGGAAAGCTTCGATACCTTTGTAAACCCGCAAAGGCCCATCCCGCCTAAAATCACCCAACTGACCGGCATTACGGACGAAATGGTAAAGGACGCCCCCTCTGAAGAAGGAGCTCTGGAGGAATTCTTCCGCTTCTGCGGGGAGGACGCTGTTCTCATCGCCCATAACGCGGATTTTGATACATCCTTTATCCGGACGGCCTGCAGCCGCTGCGGCAGAAAATTCCGTATGCCGTATATCGATTCTATCCCCATGTGCCGATCCCTTCTGAAGGATATCAAAAACTTCAAGCTGGATACAGTGGCAAAATATCTCAAGCTGGATCCCTTTAACCATCACAGGGCCTGCGATGACGCCGCTGTTCTGGGGAAGATTTTCCTGGCATTGGTGCAGCGCCTGAAAGAAGATGCGGGCGCCGTTATGGCAGAGGATATCAATCGTTGCCTTGCAGGCGGGGATCCGAAAAAAATGAAGCCCTATCATCAGATCATACTGGTGAAAAACCTGACGGGGCTCAAAAATTTGTATAAGCTGATCTCGAAAGCTCATCTGCAGTATTTCTTCAAAAAACCCAGAATCCCTAAAAGCGAGCTGATTCAATATCGGGAAGGCCTCATTCTGGGAAGCGCCTGTGAAGCAGGCGAGCTTTTCCGGGCAATTGTCAACGGCCAGCCCTGGGAAGAGCTCTGCGAGATCGCCAAATTCTATGACTATCTGGAAATCCAACCTCTGGGAAACAACCAGTTCATGGTGCGGGACGGCACCGTCCCCGATGAGGAGAAGCTTCGTGACTTCAACCGCACCGTGGTCAAGCTGGGAGAAACTCTCCATAAGCCTGTGGTGGCCACCTGCGATGTGCATTTTATGGACCCCAAGGACGCCGATTACCGGAAGATCCTTATGGCAGGGCAGGGCTTTTCCGATGCGGACCAGCAAGCGCCTCTCTATTTCAGAACAACGGACGAAATGCTGGAGGAATTTGCCTATCTGGGCAAGGAGAAAGCTTATGAGGTGGTTGTTACAAATTCCAACCTGATTGCAGATATGACGGAGGAGATACGCCCCATCCCTGAGGGGACCTTCCCGCCCTTTATCGACGGCGCGGAGGAGCAGCTCAACAGCATTTGCTGGAAGCGGGCTAAAGAGGTCTATGGCGAGCCTCTGCCCGAGATCGTGAAAAGCCGCCTGGAAAGAGAGCTGGGCTCCATCAATAAATATGGTTTTTCCGTTTTGTATATGACGGCCCAGAAGCTGGTGGCCAATTCAGAGGATCACGGCTATCTGGTGGGTTCCCGTGGTTCCGTTGGTTCTTCCTTTGTGGCCAGCATGTCGGGCATTTCGGAAGTAAATCCCTTGATGCCTCATTATGTGTGCCCCGAATGTAAACACAGCGAATTCATTACAGACGGCAGCTATGGCTCCGGTTTTGATCTGCCGCCTAAAATTTGCCCTAAATGCGGCACTCCCTACACCAGGGACGGCCATAACATCCCCTTTGAAACCTTCCTTGGGTTTGAGGGAGATAAAACGCCGGATATTGACTTGAACTTTTCCGGTGAATACCAGAGCGAGTCCCATCGGTATACGGAGACGCTTTTCGGTAAGGATCACGTGTTCAAGGCCGGCACCATCGCCACCGTGGCCGATAAAACGGCTATCGGCTTCGTGAAGAAATACCAGGAAGAGAAAGGCATGACTTACCACAGGGCGGAAGAACTCCGCCTGGCGATGGGCTGCACCGGTATCAAGCGCACAACGGGCCAGCATCCTGGAGGCATGGTGGTCGTTCCCAAGGGACATGAAATCTATGAATTCTGCCCGGTGCAGCATCCGGCAGATGACCAGAGCAGCGATAATATCACCACGCATTTCGACTTCCATTCTATCCACGACACCATCTGCAAGCTGGATGAACTGGGCCACGATGTTCCCACCATTTACCATTATTTAGAGGAATACACCGGTATCCCCGTGATGAAGGTTTCCATGAGCGATCCGGAGGTTATGTCCCTGTTCCATTCCACGGATGCGTTGGGGGTTACTTCTGAGGAAATCGATTCTCAGACAGGAACCTTTACTCTGCCGGAGCTGGGCACGCCTTTTGTGCGGCAGATGCTTCTGGATTCCCAGCCCAAGACCTTTTCCGACCTTCTGCAGATTTCCGGCCTATCTCACGGTACGGACGTGTGGCTGGGGAATGCTCAGGATCTGATCAAGAGTAAAACCTGCACCATTTCAGAAGTGATCGGAACGCGAGACAGCATCATGACCTATCTGCTGCTAAAGGGCCTGGAGCCCAAAATGGCCTTTAAGATCATGGAGATCACCCGTAAAGGAAAAGCTCCTGTCCTTCTGACGGATGAACATAAGGCCGCCATGCGGGAGCACGGCGTGCCGGAGTGGTATATCAATTCCTGCCTGAAAATCAAATACATGTTCCCCAAAGCTCACGCGGCGGCGTACATGATCTCCGCCCTGCGGCTGGGATGGTATAAGGTCCACAGGCCGGTGGAGTATTATGCCGCGTATTTTTCTGTCCGCGGCGAGGATTTTGACGGCGCGGTGGTCATGAAGGGCCGGGACGCCGTTAAGCGCAAGATGAGCGAAATCGCCATGAAGGGCAAGGAAGCCAGCAAAAAGGAAGAAGATGCTTACACCACCTTCCAGATTGTGAACGAAATGCTGGCCAGAGGCATTCAAGTCCTGCCTGTAGATATCTATAAATCCCACGCTAAAAAGTATCTAGTGGAGGATGGAAAAATCCGCCTGCCCTTTACATCTCTTTCCGGCGTTGGAGAAGCGGCTGCCAACAGCTTGTATGAAGCGAAATTTGCCGGGCCGTATATTTCGGTGGACGACCTGCAGGGCCGTTCCAAAGTATCCAAGGCTGTTATTGAAACACTGGAGTCTGCGGGCTCTTTGAAGGAATTGCCTGCCAGTTCTCAGATGACGCTGTTCGGCTGATTGAAAAAAGGATTGACACAATCTATTTTGTATGATATCTTATTAGCATACTAAAGCGAAACCGCACCGGTTTTACGGCGCGGTTTCGTGATGATTGGGAGTATCGCCATGAAAAAATATAATAAAATCACCCCGGAGGGAACGGGAGATCTGCTCTTTGAGGACTGCTTGGCTCACAGAAAGGTAGAAGCCATTCTTTCCAAATCTTTTTCCTCAAGAGGATTTCAGGAAGTTGTTACCCCTGGAATTGAATTTTACGATGTGATGGCTCCGGAGGTTTCGGGCATCAGTCCTGAGATTATGTATAAGACCACAGACCGCCACGGCAGGCTGGTGGTCCTGCGTCCTGATTCCACTATGCCCATTGCCCGGCTCACGGCTACAAGGCTTCAGAACCTTCCCAAGCCCATCCGGCTTTACTATACCCAGGCGGTATACAGGAGCCACCCGGGGCTGACGGGCCATCGGGATGAATCCATGGAGACGGGTGTGGAACTCCTTGGGGCCTCGGGCCGCCGGGCGGATCTGGAAGCGATTCTTACGGCGGTAGAGTCCCTTTCCAAATGTGTGCCGGATTTCCGGCTGGAATTGGGGCATGCAGGATTCTTTCGGGCTATCGCCTCTCAATTGCCTATTTCCCCTGAAGAAAGAGAGACAATCCGGGAAGTGATCGAAGCCAAGAATTATGCCGCTTTAAACTCCATTTTGGACGATCTGGAGCCCTCCCTTCCTGTGACGGCTATGCGTCGTCTTCCCCGGCTTTTCGGCGGGGAAGAGGTGTTCGCAGAGGCGGAGCCTCTCTGCGTGACAGAGGAAGCAAAGGAAATGCTGGAATATCTTCGCTCTCTGTATCAGGATTTGGCGGCTCTCGGCCTTGGAAGCCGCTTGATGGTAGATCTGAGCCTTGTGCAGAGGAACGATTATTATACGGGTATCGTTTTCAGCGCCTATGCGGAAAACTGGGGCGACGCCATTCTGATGGGTGGGCGGTATGACAATCTTCTGGCTAATTTTGACGCCCCCATGCCGGCAGTGGGCTTTTCCATATCGGTAAGCGCCCTGGCAAAGCTGATGCTCAAGCAAGGCCGTGTGATGCCTCTGGAGGCGCCGGAGGTGCTGGTGTTCGGCCGGGAAGGCTATGAAATGAAGGCGTTGCTCTTTGCTTCTGAGCTGGCGGAAAAGGGAAGAACCTGCGAAAATTCCGTGTTTTCCTCTTTGAGAGAGAGCGAAGAGTATGCGGTGAAGAGGGGGATCCGTAAAATAGCTCTTGTAGGGGAAAACATTTCCTATGAGGATGTACCCTCCGATAGCCCAAATGAGGCGGAGAAAGGGAGGAAGGACATATGAAGCCTTTGCGGATAGCCCTGACTAAGGGGCGTTTGGAAAAGGATACCGTGGAGCTTTTTGAAAAAATCGGGTATGATTGCTCGGCGGTTCGCAACAAAGGGAGAAAGCTCATCCTCCCGGTAGGGGATCGCATCGAGGTGGTGCTGGCCAAAGCTGCGGATGTAATCACCTATGTGGAGCACGGGGTCTGCGATCTGGGCGTGGTGGGCAAAGACACCATCATGGAAAACGGAAGCCGTTTTTACGAGGTTTTGGATCTGGGCTTCGGCAGATGCCGGTTTGCCTTGGCGGGGCCTAAGGGAAAGGATTTTTACGAGGGATTTTCCGAAAAGACGGTGGCCTCCAAATATCCCAATGTGACAAGGGCTTTCTTTGAGAGCAAGGCTATGGATGTGCGGGTTATCAAGATCGAGGGTTCTGTGGAGCTGGCGCCGCTGCTTGGTCTTTCTGATGGGATCGTGGATATTGTGGAGACCGGTTCCACCCTGCGGGAAAACGGGCTGGAAGTCAAGGAATTCGTAGCGGATATTTCCGCCCGTCTTATTGTGAATACGGCCAGCATGAAGCTGCGCAAGCGGGAAATTGAAGAGCTGACTGCTCAGATGGAAAAAGCCGCACGGCCTGAAGGGGGCGCAAAGCCATGAGTGAGAACGATTTTTCTTCGCAGAAAAGTTCAGATGCGGTTCAGCCCGCGGAAGAGCCCATTGCAATCTATGACAAGAAGCTAAATAAGGATGAGTATACCGGCGGAATGTATTTTCTCATGCGGAAAATGCCTTTTTTCCGCGTAGTACCGGTGCTTCTGTATATCTGCCTGTTTTCTCTCTTTCTTAGTAATCTTCTGAAGATCGTTCGCAAAGAAGTGTTCCCGGATGGAAGAATTTTGTATCATATAAACGTCACATACATTATTTTGGCCTGTATACTGCTTTTGCTGGGAGTTCTGTTTGCGTTCCTATGGCGGTTTGTCCTCCGCAGAACATGCAGGATAAAGTATGAGCAGATGCGGATGACGGAAGATGGTACTGCCCCGCGGCAGGTATATTTTTACCCCACCAGGCTGGAAATCCGCAAGGACGGTGTATGCATGGTATCGATGGAGTATAAAAATGTCCGGAAAATATACTACCGGAAGCCTCTGTATTTAGTGCGTTTTTCTCACATGGTTATGGGGATTTACCGCGAAGACGGTTTTGCAAAAGGAAGCTTTGAAACCGTGCGGGAGGCTGTCCGCAGCTGTACAAAGCCGGACATGTAAGCGTAGATGTGTAGAGATCAAGGAAGGGTGGGCTATATATGCTGATAGAAACAGTGAGAGGCGGCGCGGAGGTATGCCGTGCATGTATCCGGAAACTGAAGGAACGAGTTGGTGAAAACGACCGGAAAGTGGATGGAGCCGTTGCGGAAATCCTCCGGAATGTGAAGCAGAATGGAGACGCCGCTCTGAAGGAATACGCAGAAAAATTCGACGGAGGCTTTCCCGAACCCTTCGAACTCACAAAGAAAGATATGGAGAGGCTTTCCGCTTCCTGTGATCCGGAATTTGTGGGGGCATTGGAGCGGGCGGCCAAAAATATAAGGAATTTCCACGAGCGCCAAAAGCAGCAAAGTTGGCTTACCACCCGGGAGGACGGCGTGATCTTGGGCCAGCGGGTGCGGGGCCTGGCAAAGGTGGGCCTCTATGTGCCCGGCGGTACGGCGGCCTATCCTTCTTCTGTACTGATGAATGCCATCCCTGCTAAGATCGCCGGCGTTGGGGAGCTTATTATGGTTACGCCGGCCAAAAACGGTGTGCCAAACCCCGATATCATGGCTGCGGCCCTCATAGCCGGTGTGGACAGAGTCTTCCTAGTAGGGGGCGCCCATGGTGTGGCTGCTCTTGCCTACGGGACGCAGTCCGTCCCCAAAGTGGATAAAATCGTGGGTCCCGGCAATATTTATGTGGCAACGGCAAAAAAACAGCTTTATGGAACAGTGGATATCGATATGATCGCAGGCCCCAGTGAAATCCTGGTTCTGGCGGATGAATCCGCCGATCCCAAATACCTGGCAGCGGATCTTATGAGCCAGGCGGAGCATGATCCCATGGCTTCGGCCATCTTGGTGACGACCTCTGAAAATCTGGCCCGGGAAACGGAAAAAGAATTAGAACGGCAGATAGAAACCCTTTCAAGAAAGGATATTATCCGCCAGTCCCTGAGCCAGTTCGGCGCTATGATCGTCTGCGATACCATGGAAGAAGCGGTTGAGTTTGCCAACGAGCTGGCGCCGGAGCATTTGGAGGCCTGTGTGAAAAATCCGATGGAATATATCGGGAAGCTGGATAATGTGGGCTCTCTGTTTCTGGGGAATTACGCGCCGGAGCCTTTGGGTGATTATTACGCCGGCCCCAATCATGTGCTGCCCACCAGCGGCACCGCCCGTTTCTTCTCGCCCCTCTCCGTAGATACCTTTGTGAAGAAGTCTAGTTTCCTGTATTACACGAAGGAAGCTCTTATCCCGGCGGAAGAGGATATCATCCGTCTGGCGGAGGCAGAAGGCCTTACGGCTCACGCCAATTCCATCCGGGTGCGCAGGGAAGACCACGAGTAAGGGTGGGGATTTTTCTGAAGTGCCGGCTCTAGTTCCGCTTTGCCGGCAGAAAGGGGATTGCTTATGTATCAGCTCAATGAAAAAATCCGGGATCTAGTGCCCTATGATCCCATAGACGGGGAATATCCCATACGGCTGGACGCCAACGAATCCTGCCTGCAGCCTCCGGCAGAAATGCAGAAACGGCTTTTAGAGGCGGCTTCCCGAGTGGCGTGGAACCGATATCCGGATGCCTCTTGCCGGGAGCTCTGCGAGAGCTTTGGAGCCTTTTACGGCGTGGAGCCTTCTCTGGTGACCCCGGGCGACGGTTCGGACGAGCTGATCTCCATCCTTTGTAATGCCTTTCTTATGCCGGGGGAGACTTTGGTGACGGCAGAACCGGATTTTTCCATGTATTGTTTCTATGCATCCGTTTCCGGGGCCAGAACGGCCTCCTTTCAGAAGAGGGCGGATCTTACAGTGGATCCGGAAGCTTTTATTGAATTCATCAACCGGGAAAAAGCCCGCATGGTGATTTTTTCCAATCCCTGCAATCCAACGGGGCAGGGACTTTCTCGGGAGGATGTCCGGAAGATTCTTCGTTCCACAGAGGCCCTTGTGGTCCTGGATGAGGCCTATATGGATTTCTGGGATCAGAGCCTCCTTTCTGAGGTGTGCGAATACGATAATCTGCTGATTCTGCGCACATGCTCCAAGGCTCTGGGAATGGCATCCCTCCGGCTGGGGTTTGCGGTGGGGAATCCAACTCTTACCAGGGCGCTGTGGGCAGTGAAATCCCCCTATAATATCAATTCTTTCACCCAGGCCATGGGGGCGGTTGTCCTTCGGGAAAAAGAGTGGGCGCAGAGGGCGCTTTCCTCCATTCTCGAATCCCGGGAAAATCTGTATTCTTCCCTGAAAAAGCTGGAAGAGCGAAATCCCGGGAAGTTCAGCTGCTGCTCCACCTGCACAAATTTCGTGTTTCTGAAGGCGCCGGAGGGAAGGAGAATCTTTGAAGCCCTTCTGCAGAGGGGGATCGCCATCCGTTATATGGGGGAGTATCTTCGTGTAACGGCAGGGACTCCGGAAGAAAACAAACAGTTCTTGCAAGCTTTTCAAGACGTGTTATAATAGAGGCAGGAAA
>URRG01000051.1 GCA_900550095.1 uncultured Oscillospiraceae bacterium | reverse complement strand
CCCGCCCCGGGGGACGCCTATCTGCCGCCGGGAAGCTTCTCCGCCCCCTCTCCCCGGACGCAGGCGGAGGGCCCGCGGGCTCAGGCGGAACAGACGGCCCAAACAGAGCAGGCCGGGCAGACAGGCGGGCCCCCGTTCCTTTTCCCTCAGGAGCCCTCCCCCGGGGAGCTTCCGGAACGGATCCCCTGCCAGGGAAACGAGGCCGTCAGGCTCCTGTTCGACGCCCTTGCAAAGGCCTTCGCCCTGGAAACCTATAAGAAGGAGGAAAAGCTCTCCTCCCTCTGTCAGCTCCTCCTGCGGGAGCTTTACGCCTGCGCCCACAACAAGATCGCCGGGGATCTGTTCAGCGGCGCCATCGGGCACATGGTCTCCAACAGCCGGAAGATCTGCTCCGCACAGGAGCTGGCGCAGGCCGCCCGCGTCTCCGAACGGACCCTCCGCAACGCCTTTCTGAGCCGGTACGGGCTGACGCCCTGCGAATACCAGATGCGCTATAAGCTCCGGCAGGCGGCCGCCGAGCTTCTCAACAATCCCCAGGCCACCATTCGGGCCGTGGCGGAAAATCTGGGCTTCTGCGACGAATTCCATTTTTCCAAAACCTTCAAAAAGGAGTTCGGGCTCTCTCCCAGCGCATACCGGAAGCAGCCCGAAGCGGCCAGGCCCCCAAAGGATCCCAGGCACGGAAGGAGCCCTGCCAGGGGCCCCCGCGGGCCCGGATAAACTCCCGGCCCGCCCCTGGAGGCGAAAGGCGGCCACCGTCCCGGGAGGGGCAGGCGCGGCGGGCATCTGAAAACAGGCCTCTCAGGGAAGGGGGGCGGAAAGACGGGCCGCTGCAAATCGGGCAGACCATCCAGCACAAGAGGGCTACAAAGAGATCTCCCATCCTTGCCGCGGCGGATGAACGCCGCCGGGAGGGAAATGGCCCCTTGCCCATCGGCGGTATGGTATCCTGCGATTTCAGCCGGAGACGCCGCGCGCTTCTTTTTGCTGCATTTTGCTTCATTTATGTTATAATCTACGATAGGAGGAGAAACGCCCATGGAACTGCTGCAGTACCCCAGGGATATACAGGGGGAAGAAATCGAAAAGAAAATCCTGCTGCTGGAGGCCTCGGCCTGGAAGCCGGAAGCGGAGGAACGGTTCCCGCTGGCTCCCGGCACATATGAAACCTCGTTCCTGCTCATGGAACAGGGGCAGGTCGTCAGCCATGCCGCAGTGCGGAAAAGCCCCCTGTCCCACGCCGGAAAAATCTATACGGCGTATGGCCTGAGCGAGGTGACGACCCATCCCCTCTGGCGGAAAAGGGGCCTGGGAAGCCGTGTGGTGCGGGCCGCCGGAGAGTACATCCTGAGCCAAAAGCCGGATATGAGCATCTTTACCTGCGCGCCGGATAAAGTGTCTTTTTATGCGGCTGCCGGGTGGGAGCCTTTGCCGGGCTCGTGCTTCGTGGGCGGAACCAAAGCGCGCCCCTTCAGAAGCGACAGCCTGGGCCTGACCGTCATGATACGGTGGATCTCAGAGAGGGCCCTGGCCCACAGACTGGATTTTGAAAACGCCGATATCGTATTCGAGCTGGGCGAAGACCAGCTCTGGTAAAGCGCTGCGCGGGTCGCGGCACTCAGTCCGCGGCGCGCAGGCACAGCTTTCCGCACGCCTCTTCTATATTCCGGGTATGCCGCATATGCCGCGTATTTCCATGGCCCGCACACCGCATAGCAAGAAGAACGGGGAACAGCATTCAGCTGTTCCCCGTTCTCTGTTCAAAAGCATATTCAATTTACTAAAGAGAAAAAGCGCTCGTCCAGCTTCATGCGGCGGATAAGCAGTAAAAGAGGGATACCCAGCACTACGCATACCAGGAGCTCCCCCGCGCCCACCGAAAGGGCCGTTGCCAAAAAGGCAGGCCACAAAAAGCCCTCCGGAGCCAGAAAGGTGATCTCAGCCCCCACGATCAGGGCGTTGAACAGCACCGGAGCCAGGACGGAAAGCCACGGTATACCCAAAAGCTGCGCACGGCGGAGCCAATAGCTGCACAAGGCAGCCAGAAGAGTGGCCAGTGAGCCGAAAATGATATCCGCCAGGCCAAAGGAGCTCCATAGATTGGAAAGGACACACCCCAAAGTAAGCCCCGGGATGGCCGCCGGCGTAAACACCGGAAGGATGGTGAGCGCCTCTGAAAAGCGGAACTGCACAGGGCCGAAAGCCAGATTCATAGCCACGGCCGCCAGAGTCAGCACCGTGTAAAGGGCGGCGATCACAGCCGCCTGGGCCAAGAAGAGCACAGAACTCCCCCGCCGCCGGGAACCGGCAGCGCTTTTTTGATTTTGCATGTTTACTTTACCTCCGTAGTTTTGATATGGGTTTTCACCCGGTCAGGATATTGCGAACTGACCCGCGCGGTCCGGTATTTCCAAGGCCTCACAGCCCGGAGGCCGCGCGTAAGTTTTACTATACTATATCAGCCCCCGTTTTACAAGAGAGTCAGGGCCAAAAAAGCAGAAAAGGGATTTCAAGCCTTTGCCTGCCTTTCTTCATACCGCATACTGACCCTGATCCCCTGGTTGAAATCGCCGAACCCCCTTCCGAAAAGGGTCATCCCCCCGGAATTGGCCGTATCTAAAGGAGCCGCGATCCGAAAAGTCAGAATACTGTTATATGTGATGTTCAGCTGATCAATAGTCACATCCGAAATTTTCAGGCCTCCGTCTATAAATGTTCCCCGGCCGTCAATGCTCAGTTCCTTCAAAAGGCCGTACTGGTTTTTGTCCTCCGGCCACCAAGGAGGGTTAAAACGGCCGCGGCGGCTCCCAAAATCTCCCGGGCTGATCCAGTATCCCACAGACACGCCGTTGACATAAAAATATATATCCGACGGATATTCTTCGCGTATCCCAGGAGCCTCCGATGATATTTCCATGGAAAAGGAAAGCTGCCGTATCCTCTCCCCCGCCTTCAGGCTGTTGGGCACGGCATATTCTACAAATCCATTGGTGAGCCAGAGAAGATCCGCCTGGAATCGTTCCGGAAAGGCAAAGTACCTGGGATCATCGTATTCTCCAATCACATGCTCCTGGGTAGCGATCCCACAGGTAGGCTCCGCATGGCACAACGTATACTGACCAACCTCTATATGGTGCGTATAGCATTCCTGCGTCTCCCCTGTACGGCGAAGCTCGATAAAAAGCGATGTATCTGTGGGCTCACAGATTTTCATAGAGCCGCGCCGCCCCGATATATTGCGGATCCGTATGAGTCCTGCTTCCTCCAATTTTCCCACATGCACACCGACAGCACTGTTGGAAAGGCCCAAAAGCTCTGCAATTTCATTTAAATTTTTACCGTCTTTTTCATACAGAAGTTCCATGATTTCAATTCTTACCTTAGAACTCAACGCTTTACAGGGGAGCAGGGCGGCCTCCATTGTATCAAAATGTAACATTACACTATATCTCCTTTGTTTTTTTAAAAAATCTATTGACATTTTTATAATCATATACTATTCTGTAGATAAGTTCAATATTTTTCCTTATTATTAAATGAATTTATTTAATAATTTGTTTCTATACAGTGCTGCAATCCGCATATACATGCAGTAAAAGCCTTGCTCTGTTCGAAAAAGATATATGCTTTCGTCATTTCATATGCATCTCAAAACAAAAGCTGTCTCATTGTCTAAAATGACTGAAATAACGAAAATTTTCCGATACCCGATTTCCATTTGCGGCTTGGAACGAAAACATATAGGTTATCGTTCAATGCTTTTTTCGACAACGATATAATAGGGATTGGATACAAATGTCTCATTTTCTTAGGGAAATGGGACATTTTTTTATTTTGCAGTCCGGAACGACAACCTATGGTATTTAAAGCGGATGAGTGAAAAACCGCCCTGGGCGGAAAACCGGAAGGCAGGGCTGCCGTTTATCTGTATGGCCGTGCAGCTGAACTGTATAGTCACATAGCTGTATAGCCGCATGACTGTACGGTTATGGAGCTGTGAGGCTGAACAGAGGAGCGGTTGGACGGCTGAAAAACCGGAATGATTAGATAACCGGAAAGCTTGAGAGCAGGAAAGTCAGAAGACGTAAAAGCTGGAAGGCTGGAAGGGCAGAAAGCTGAGAAGAAGGATCGGCCGGTGAGCGGCTGCAGGAGCAAGGGAGGTGAAAGAAGCGCCGGCGCCTTGGAAACTGGCGCAATGCAAAACTCCCCGTCAGGGGATGCAGGTTCCGGCGGAGTTCCGGCAGCTTCCTTCGGGGCCGGCTGCCGCAGCCGGAATTATACTACAAGTTGGGAGGAAACGATATGAATAAGCGCATAGTCTCTTCGCTGCTGGCAGCAGCGCTGCTCCTTGGGGCGTCAGCCTGTTCCGGGAGCCCCTCGGGTCCTGCGGGAGAAGAAAGCGGCGGCGATGAAAACGCCCCTGTGACCATTCGGTTTTGGAACGGGTGGACAGGGCCGGACGGCGACAAGCTTACCGAGCTGGTAAATCAGTATAATGAAAAAAATACCGATAACGTGACCATTGAAATGGACATCATGGAATTTGCCTCTCTGGGTGAAAAAATGACTACGTCTCTTGCCAGTGATACTAACCCGGAGCTGCACCTGGGATTTGCCAACGGAGAATATTCCTATGACGGTTCCTATATCCCTATCGACGATATTTTTGAGAAGACCAATCTGGATAAGGATGATTTCGTAGAAGATATTCTGGACGACTGCTATGTGGACGGACACCTGATGGGGATCCCCTTCCAGATTTCATCCCTCTATCTGTTCTGGAACAAGGATCTCTTTGAAGAAGCCGGTTTGGATCCGGAAACGCCGCCCAAGACCTGGGAGGAGCTGTTTGAATTTTCCCGGAAGATCGATAACCCCGAAAAGAATATTGTAGGCGGCGGTTTATCCTATAACGATGCCAAAGCGGTCTGCGCGGGCATGATGGTGGGAAACGGCGGCGGTGTAGTGGATGAGGATTTCAACTGCATCCTGGACGATCCCAAATACATAGACGCCAATAAAAAAGCTTTGGAAATGGTGAAGGCTTTCTATGATGAAAGGGAGACCAACCGCTATATTTCGGAATACGAAACGATGTTCCAGGCGGGCACCTGCGGTATGCTGACCCAGGGCGCATGGGAGCTGGCTACTCTTGAGCAGAACGGCATCAACTACGGCGTTTCCCTTCTGCCGGCGGGCGATAAGCAGATCGCGCAGACCGCCTTCCCCGTCTCCCTCTGCGTCATGAAGAACACCGAGGGGAGGGAACTGGACGCAGCTTATTCCTTCATCAATTACTGGAACAACAATATTGACAACCCTATCACGGAGAAAGGGGACTCTCCCGCTTACCATTGGACCAAGGACATGGGCTACCAGGCCTATCTGAAATCTGTGGTCAGCGATGAAGAGCTGCAGAAGGATCCCGATTATCAGATCACTTCCCAGTATGCAGACCACCTGCACCCGGCCTATCCCGGAACGTTCGTATACGGAAGCTCTATGGAGACGGACGCGCTTGTCCCCATGCTGGAGGCGGTGGCTACCGGCCAGAAGTCCATAGATGAAGGCATTGCGGATGCATCTGTGATCATCCGTGAATATCTGCAGAAGCAAAAGGATCTGGAGGCAAAGCTGGGCAGATAATAGGCGCCCTTCCTCTCTTCCGGGCTTTCGGAAGAGAGGTATGCCCCCGCTGCGGGCTTTTGAGAAAGAATGCCCAGGAGGAACACGGATGCCTGGGAGGGCGGTACCGGCAGGGAAGAGGAATTCTCCGAGGGCCGCTCCCGGGCTTGCCGGTCAGGGATTCTTTTACAGAAGCGGCGCATGAAAACGGGGAGGATGGAGTTGGATATAATGAAAAAATTTCTGCGTTTTTGGAACAAGCCGGGGCATGCGGCCTATCTGATGGTGGCGCCCGCGGTGCTCGTTGTATGCCTATTCAGCATATTTCCCATGATCGCAGCGTTCGGTCTCAGTCTCTTTGATGTGAGCGCCAATCTTTCTGCCTGGGAATTTGTGGGGCTTGGAAATTTCCAGGAAGCGTTTGCCGATGAACGGTTTATTCATTCCTGGGCCGTCACAGGATTGTTCACGCTGTTTGACGTGCCGATCAATATAGGTTTCTCCCTTTTAGTGGCGGCATTGGTCAGCGGAGTAGGGCTCCGGGATAAAATCCTCCGCTCCTGCTATATCCTGCCGCTGATCTGCTCTTCTACGGTCATCGGCATCATGTGGAAGCTCTTCCTCAACCCCAATGTGGGCTGGGGGATCTATAGCCTTTCCAAGTTGGGTTTTCCACGAATCGCCATTTTTTCGGATGTGGATCTGGCGGTATATGGCATCATTTTCATTTCCATCTGGAGAGGCTTCGGCATGAGCGCCATGATCCTTGTAGCTGCTATGCAGGGGATCTCCAATTCTCTTTATGAGGCAGCTACCCTTGACGGGGCCAACAAGTGGCAGCAGTTCCGCCATGTGACGCTGCCCGGCATCAGCAGCACCCTGTGGTTCTTGTTGATCACCCGGATCATAGGCTCTTTTCAGGTGTTCGACCTGATTTATACCATTACCAACGGAGGGCCGGCCCACTCCACAGAGACAGTGGTGAGCTATATCTACAGCCGGGCCTTCCAGGAGGGGAGCCGGCTGGGATATTCCACAGCCATGTCCCTAGTGCTTTTTGCAGTCATTCTTCTTGTGAGCGTGTTCCTGTATGGGCGGATGATTTTGCAGGAGAGAAAGGATGGTGGCAACTGATGAGCCGTTCCTTTCGCCTGTCGCCCCTTCAGATATGGCTGAAAGTCTTATCCTGGCTGTTCTTGCTTTTCATGGCGCTGCTGATCGTGCTTCCGATCCTATGGACGTGTCTTTCCGCTTTCAGACCGCCGAAGCAGATCATTGAATTCCCGCCCACATATTTCCCACGCTCCTGGGTGCTGGATAATTTTATCGATGTGTTCAAGAGGATCCCGATCCTTTTATATGTGAAAAATACCCTTCTTTTTGCATTGGTGACGACCGTCGTCTCGCTTCTTTTTAACGCCATGGCGGGGTATGCCTTTGCCAGAGTGCAGTTCAAAGGAAAAAATGTGATTTTTACCATCCTGATGGCCTCCATGATGATACCGTTTCAGGTCATTATGCTTCCGCTCTTTATGGAGCTGCATTATATGGGGCTGGTGGATACCTTCTCCGGGCTGGTGATCCCCCGCTTTGCAGGCGTGGTGGGGATTTTCTTCATGCGTTCCTTTTATACCACCCTGCCGAAGCAGCTGGAGGAGGCTGGAAGGCTGGACGGTCTCACAGAGTTCGGCATCTTTTTCCGCATCATGATGCCTCTCTGCAAATCTGCGCTGGTCACCCAGGCTGTGCTGAGCTTCACAGGCGCATGGAACGACCTGCTGTGGCCCCTTCTCATGACGAATTCTCCGGAAAAGCGGATGCTTTCCAATGGGATCGTATACTTTGTAGGGCAGTCCACAACCAATTATGGGCCCGCCTTTGCCGCGGGGCTGATTTCCATCGTCCCTCTTCTGCTGATCTTCGTTTTCGGCCAGAAGTATTTTGTGAACAGCATCGTTTCCAGCGGGATGAAGGAATAGGAACATACGGGGGCAAAACCGCTGCGGTTCCCTCAAAAGAACAGGAGGCCCCGGCTGTCTGGTCGTATACAGCCGGGGCTTTTGTCCTGTGCTCTCCCGGTATACTGCCGGCTGCTAAAATATTTGCATTTTATGTCTTCATCCGGTATACTGAGGATATGTCTTGCCGATGCTCTGATATGTCTGAAATAAAAGACGCTTTTGGCCTGTCCGGTGGGGCTCCGGCCTTCCGGAAGGGGGAGGATTCGTGCCGCAGGCCGCGGGGACGGAGACTGTTCGGGCGGCTGTATTTTGCGCGGCAGTACACACAGGTGTGCGTCTGCGCGCAGTTCTGCCGTATAAAGCGTATGCTTCGATATACGATATAGCGCGCAGCGTGCGCGTACGGGGCGGATACGGCAGAAGCGGGTGCAGAAACAGACGGCGGATACAGGAGATACAAATAGATTCGAAGGAGCGCGGCAAGGGCGGCATAAACAGCTTTTAAGACGGAAATGCTTTTGCCGGACAGCGTTTTGCTGCGGACGGAGACGCCGTTCCATATCGATACGGGACAGAGGGGATTATGATGAGAAAAAATTCGGTTCGGATCAAGGAATTAGCGGAGGCCCTGGGGCTTTCCCAAGGGACGATTTCCATCGTTCTCAACGGCAGAGGGGATGAAATGCGGATCTCCAAGGCTACTCAGAAAAAGGTGATGGAAGGCGCAAAGCAGATGGGATACGAGGCGCCGGCCCGTTCCCGCAGGAGGCGTTTCTCTTCCGGAAACGGGGAGGAGATGGCGGTCTCTGTTTTTATTCCGTATATCCCCGATGTGAAGATCGTCGTGGGCCGGGTCCTCTATGGGCTGCAGCAGGCTATGCTGGAGGAAAATCGGGCCGTGGATCTGCTCATCCGCCCTTACCGGTTCAGGGAACTGGAAAAGTGCAGCCGGTTTTTTTCCTCCCAGTACAGCAGGGCCGCCATCGTGCTGGGGATGTCTGAGGAAGAGGATATCCCGTTTCTTATGAAAAATACCTTTGATATTCCCGTGGTGCTGTATAACCACCCTACAGAAAAATACAGCACTGTCTCCGTGGACGATTACGAGGCGGGGAGAAAGGCGGCTTCCCTTTTTAAGGCCAGGGGGCATGAACGGGTGGGATTCATCCTTCCTACGAATCTGAGCAAATCCGGCAGCCTGCGCAAAATGGGCTTTATGGACGGCTGCCGGTTCCTGGGCCTTACCCTGGAGACTGCGTTCCTGCAGGAGGAATATATCAGCGCAGAGGGAGGGATCCGGGCGGCAAAGAAATTTTTGGAGCAGGGGAAGCCCCTTCCCACAGCCGTATTCGTTCAGATCAGCGACATGGCGGTGGGAGCTGTGAAAACCTTCCTGCAGAGCGGGATCCGCATCCCGGAGGATATGGAGATCCTTTCCTTCGGCGGCGTTATGGAGGAATACACAGAGCCCTCTGTTTCCAGCATATCCATGCCTGTGGAAGAGATGAGCGCCGAGTGCCTGCGTATGGCGTCGGAGGCCGCCCGCACCGGGGACCGCCGCCCTTTCACCCGGGTCATGCCGCTTACCATGAATTTCCGGAAGACCTGCGGGGGCTTCCCGGAAGAGTGAGCCCATATGCGGCATAATTCTATTTTGTGTGTTTAGCGTATTGGAAAACAGAAATTGAAAAGGGCCCGCGTTTCCATAGAATTACAGGATGCGCGGGCCCTTTTGCCTCTGTTTGCATGTAAGAAGAGTATGCAGAAATAGATCTTGTCTGCTGCCTGTAAAGCTCGTCGGATGGATAGCAGCAGTAGAGCGTACGTTTTTCTGAAGGCGTAGGATGCATACAGGGAAATTTTATGGCCTTAAGGGGGCGGAAAGGCGGAGGGAGCGGGTGACAGAAATAATAGAAGCAGGCTGAGCCCAGGCGAATGGGTATCTTTACCGCAAAAAGGGAACCGGCTGTCCTAAACGGAGGACAGCCGGTTCTGCTTTGGATATGGCTTTGCGAAGCACAAAACGGGGTATGTATGATTATTCTTTTGGCGCTTCTTCAGGAACTTTTTTCTCTTCAGGGGCGGTTTCCCGCAGGGAATCCAGATATCTCTGATCCCGCTCGTTGTAAATCCAAAGGAAATTTCCTGTGAGCTCATTTTTGATGAAAAGTTTGCCGTTGTTATCTTCCATCTCGAAGAGGAGCATATGTTCCTTACCAGGCCGGTTGGGGCTGTGAAGCACCATCATCAGGGTGCCGTCGAACCGATGGAAGAACATGGCGTGGCCGCCGTCCTGGCTGAAGAGGGGCTCCGGCTCCTGCACCCAGGGGCCTTACCCATCCGGCTGCCGCCCA
>URRG01000050.1 GCA_900550095.1 uncultured Oscillospiraceae bacterium | reverse complement strand
TGAGCGTTTTCAGTTTCATCTCTGCTTCCTCCTTTGTCAATCTGCGACATTCTCACTCTATTACAGAAACTATGCTGTTTTCTATCTTTAGTTTCCCCGCGCAGAAAAGAGCTACAGCTTTAGGCAGGAGCTCCCATTCTGCCTGCCGCATCACTCGCAGCTGGAGTGCTTCGGGCGTGTCGCCGTTCTCCACGGCAACGGCCTTTTGTAGCACAATAGGCCCGCCGTCGCAGATTTCGTTCACAAAATGCACCGTAGCGCCTGTGACCTTCACGCCCCTTTTCAGGGCGGCTTCATGGACGCGCAAGCCGTAAAAGCCTTCCCCGCAGAAAGCGGGAATCAAAGAAGGATGGATATTAAGGATCCGGTTCTCAAACTTATGAATTACCCGCTCTCCGATGATAGTCAGAAAGCCTGCCAGGACCACCAACCCGATCTCTGCGTCTTCCAGCGTTTGAATCAATGCGTTGTCATATGCTTCCTGAGAGGCAAAATCCTTTTTTCGAAGGACCACGGAGGGGATGCCGGCCTTCTGTGCCCGCTCCAGAGAATAAATCCCCGGCTTGCTGGCGACCACCAGAGAAAGCTCCCCCCCAGGGAGTTCTCCCCTGCCCTGCGCGTCGATCAGCGCCTGCAGGTTCGTACCGCTCCCCGAAACAAGGACCGCGATCTTTACCATAAGGTCACACCCTTCTCGCCTTCGACGATTTCGCCGATCACATATGCGGGCATTCCCATCTCCGTCAGTTCTTCGGCGACTTGATTGGCTTCCTCTTTCGCCACAGCCATGCACATGCCGATACCCATATTGAAGGTATTGTACATTTCCCTCTGAGGGATATTTCCTGTTTTCTGAAGGAGATTGAAAATCGGAAGCTTCGGGAAGGAAGCCAGTTCTATTTTAGCGTTGCAGTTTTCCTGCAGCATACGGGGAATATTCTCAAAGAAACCGCCCCCGGTAATATGGGAAATAGCCTTTATATTGTATTTGCGCACCATTTCCAGAACGGGCTTGACATAGATCTTGGTGGGGATCAGAAGCGTTTCGCCTAAAGTAGCCCCCAGTTCGTCGATATATGTATGGACATTGTTTTCGCTGATATTGAAAATTTTCCGCACCAGGCTGAAACCGTTGGAATGTACGCCGGAAGAGGCCAGGCCTACAAGGGCGTCCCCGGGTTTCATGGAGGAACCGTCCAGAACGCGGGACTTATCCACGACGCCTACGCTGAAACCTGCCAGATCGTATTCGTCCTTTGGGTAAAAACCGGGCATTTCCGCCGTTTCGCCGCCGATCAGGGCACAGCCGGATTGGACACAGCCTTCCGCCACACCGGAGACGATTTCCGCCACGCGCTCAGGCACATTTTTCCCAACCGCTACATAATCCAAAAAGAAGAGGGGCTGTGCACCGCAGCATACCACGTCGTTTACGCACATGGCCACGCAGTCGATCCCTACTGTATCGTGTTTGTTGAGCAGAAAAGCAATTTTCAGCTTTGTGCCCACGCCGTCTGTACCGCTGACGAGAACGGGCTCCTTCATTCCAGTGAGCTCCGGCTGAAAAAGGCCGCCGAATCCGCCAAGGCCGGAAATAACCCCGGGCGTATTGGTGCGGGCCACATGCTTTTTCATCAGGTCTACCGCTTTATAACCGGCCGTTACATCTACCCCGGCCGCTTTATAGCTCTCGCTGAAGCTATTCTGATTCATAATTCTATCTCCTTCCAAAATGTCATTCCAGCGCGGCTACTTTTTCCTGCAGCGCTTCGTCTTTTTTAGCAACACCGCCGGCCATCTCTTCTTTCATTGCTGTAAGACGGGCGGAAAGAGCGCCGTCCGAAAGGGCCAGCATCTGTGCGGCCAGGATCGCCGCATTGTCAGCTCCGTCGATAGCAACGGTGGCGACGGGAATGCCGGAGGGCATCTGTACGGTGGCCAAAAGAGCGTCAAGGCCGTCCAGAGTGGAAGACTTTACCGGAATACCGATAACAGGCAGAGTAGTATGCGCCGCCAGAACGCCTGCCAGATGAGCGGCTTTTCCCGCGGCGGCTATGATGACGCCGAACCCGTTCTCCTTGGCTTCGAAAGAAAACCGAGCGGCTGCCTCAGGCGTCCTGTGGGCCGACATCACATGGGCTTCCACCGGGATCCCAAAGGCTTTCAGCCGCTTTATCGCAGGGGCTACCGTTGGGAAATCGCTGTCGCTTCCCATTATGACCGCTACCTTTTTCATTATTTGATCTCTCCTTTGAAAATAAAAAGAAGGCTGACACAAGAAACCCTGCGCAGCCTGCTTTATTTTGTATGTTCAGAGTTCCCTATCGGACGATAACAGAGCAGGATATTTTCAGCGCCATAGAAGGAAATACGCCTCATTCCGCAGAACCTCCTATCTGCTTCAATCGCATCGGAAAATCTTCTGTAAACATACATATTGTAGAATAAAACACGGATAAATTCAAGGACTTTACACAAAATACTCCGTTTCTTATAAAAAAAGAGGAGAAAGCCGAGGCTTTCTCCTCCTTTTGTCACATATTGCGGAAACTGGGGTTATTTTTCTGCGTCACTGATCATTTCCTTCACAGAGGTCACCAGCCCTGCAATAGATTGAAGATTCGAGGGGATGATCAGCTTTGTGGAACGGCCGTCCGCTACTTTTTCCAAAGCCTCCAAGCTCTTGATCGTCAATACAGGCTGGCCAGGATTGGATTCGTTCAACATCCGGATACCGTCGGCAGTAGCCTTCTGCACAGCCAGGATGGCCTGCGCTTCGCCTTCGGCCCTGCGAATCTGGGCCTCTTTCTCCGCTTCCGCCGCCAGAATGGCCGATTCCTTCTTACCCTCTGCGATCAGGATAGCGCTTCTTTTCTGTCCTTCTGCGTCCAGGATGATGGCGCGGCGTTCACGTTCGGCCTTCATCTGTTTTTCCATGGAATCCTGTATGGCAGGAGGAGGAAGGATATTCTTCAGCTCCACACGGTTGACCTTGATGCCCCAGGCATCCGTAGCTTCATCCAGGATCGTACGGATCTTGGTATTGATCACGTCTCTGGAGGTCAAGGTGTTATCCAGTTCCAATTCGCCGATGATGTTCCGCAGAGTAGTGGCGGAAAGGTTCTCGATCGCGGAAATCGGACGCTCCACGCCATAGGCATAGAGCTTAGGATCTGTGATCTGAAAATACACCACTGTATCAATCTGCATGGTGACATTGTCTTTAGTAATAACAGGCTGGGGCGGGAAATCAATGACCTGCTCCTTCATGGAAACTTTTTTCGCGACCTTGTCGATGAAGGGGATCTTAAAATGCAGGCCTGTGCTCCAAGTGCTGTGGTAAGCGCCCAGCCGCTCTATCACATAAGCATGAGCCTGAGGAACCACCTTGATATTGCAAATCAGAACTATGATTATAACGACTATTAGCGCCAAGAAAATATACAAAAATTCCATACTCAAAACTCCTTTTTATTGGGCCGCACTCTCTGAGGGGCCCGGTGTATCGTCTGCCTGCGCCACGATCAGCTTCACTCCTTCAATGGACTGAACCGATACGTCCGCTCCCTCCGGAATCGAAGAGTTATCAGCGGAACGCGCTGTCCATATGCTTCCCAGAACCTTTACCTGCCCGCTCCCAGCCCTATTGTCGATAGGGACTATAACTACGGCTTTTTTCCCGATATAGCGGTCCGCATTTGTCCGGGTGGTTCTGGCATCCAGCTTTCTGCGTACAAAAGGCCGCGTAACCAACAGCAGTATTCCCGTTACAGCCACAAACAAAACGCTCTGCAACCATATGGGAGCCCCGCAAAGCGAGGCGATCAAAGCCGCTGCGCCTCCCGCCACGAACCAGATTGAGACAAGCTGTGTGGTAGCCGATTCCACCACGATCGCCAGAATGATCATGGCTAACCAAATATAGGGCATTTTCGCACCTTCCTTTCCAGCTTTTCCGTTGGAAAAACTTCTCCTTCCATCTTCACGTCCATATATATGTGTTTGGATGTTGGTATAATCATATCATAGGCATAAAAGGAATACAAACGTCAAAAATATGACAAAAAACTCTGTTTTGCCCTGTATTTCCCGTTTTGGATATCCTACTCCCTCCAGCATAGCCGAGCGAATTGCGGCGGGCTGTGTCTCTTTCTTTTGCTTTTGCCTTGAAAAAACATTTTATCTCATGGATTTAACAATAAAGCTGCAAAGCCTCACTGGTATATGCTCCAAAGGATCTGCTTTACGTGATTTCTGCAGCATCACCTCGTTTTCCAGTCTCATAATATATTCTTGAATATACTGCCTGTCAAAAACTGAAAACTGGAATCGTCTATTTGTAAAATCGTAGCTTGCGCCGAAGCTTCCCCGCCTCTTTTGAATTATCAAAAAGCGCATGCCTATAAGCATCCGTCATACGAATTCCTCACAGGTATGCGCAATACAAATTCTGTTCAGAGAAGGCGGAAGTCCTATAATCAGGATGCGGAGCCCTCTCCGCACAAAAAAGGGATGGTATAATTTTTATACCATCCCTTTTCGATTTCACTTGCCGCCGTCTAATTTCGTACCGCATTTGCAGCAATAGCTGGCGCCCTGCGGATTCTCTTCACCGCACACATTGCAGATCGTTCTGTTTCGAATCGCGGAAATCTGCTCATTCACAGCGTCCAGCTGCTCATACAGATCGTCAATAGCCGCAACACACTCAGAAACAAGCTCCTCTGCGCTGTTATCCGTTTTTTTTGCATCGTATACCACACGGCCCAGCGATTCGTACCGCTTATTGATCTCATTATTCAGTTCGGCAGCATTGATCCTAAGTTTAGAAATATCTACAATCTTTCCGGCTTTCTCACTTACAACAGTAACCGCAGATTTAGCGTTGATAACAACATCCTCAAGAAGTCCCATCGGTATCACACTCCTTTTATTGACCAAATTATAACACTGCGGGCATGGAAAAACAAGAACGAAATGTAAACATTACCCTATTACCCGATAAATTCCTTCAAAATAGAAGACTCCGGAATCAGGTCCGCAGGCAGAGGCGAAACTTTCTGCAATAGTTCTTTTATTCCGCGCAGCCATTCTCCGTTCTTTCGCATCTGCTCCTTTGTCTCTTCTATTTGATCCAGCAGTGCCAGCGCAGGCTCCTTCAAAACACAGAGCTCATAGCTGTGAAAAGTATTGATATTAAAATCCGCTATGGGGCGGAACGGCTTGATATATTTATATTCACCTGCCATTACATCCGGCCACAGCTCCAATGTTTTTTCCGGCGCCGAGCTGCGGAACCTGTAATCCCGCACAAGGCGGCGGAGAAACCGGACGTCGTTAGGCGAGATTTGTTCGCTTCCACCTTCTTTGACTCCCTGCTTTACGCTGAGATAGACCCGCAGAAGGCCGTCTTCCGGCAGTCCTTGGGTGATGACGGGATTCAGAGCGTGCAGCCCTTCCACGATCACGACGGAATGTTCAGGCAGCTCTACGCACCGCCTTTTGACAGAAGGCATATGGGTAGAAAAATCAAAGATGGGAAGGTCGCTTCTGTGATGTTCCATAATCTCCTTCAGACACCGACCTATCTGGGGGATATCCAACGCGTCGGGAGATTCAAAGTCAGGACGGCCGTCAGGCAAAACAGGCGAGTTCTCATGTGGTTTATAAAAATCATCCAAAGAAACATCTATGCTGTAGATCCCCATTTCGCGCAGAATCTCCATGAGCACCCTTGCCGTAGTTGTCTTGCCGCTGGAAGAAGGCCCGGCCAGCATTACGATCCGTATGGAACCCGTCCTCCGCTCCAAAAAACAGGCGGCTTCTGTGAGAGAAGCCCTGTATTCCCGTTCCGACTCACGAATAAACTCCTTCGGAGAAGCAACCGCCCGCCGGTTGATATTGGAAAGGTCATTTTCGAATACACGGTATCTATTTTCTGAATTCCTCATAAATCTCTTTCACCCGCTTTTTTCTAGCAAGGATTTCCGTAAAACGGCTGATATATTCATATGGAAACTTGAAATTAAAAATGCGTTCCAGCCGGTCCGAATCAGGATCTTTCACCTTTGTGGCGGCTCCCGCCCCGCAGGCCAGAATCGTATGGGTCTCATCCATGATATACACATTGTAAGGGCTCTCAAAGCCCGGTTTGCACCAGCCTGTATTTTCCAGATTTCCCACCATCCTGCTTTGGCGGTATAAATAATAGGGTATATATCCGCCCTTTGTCAGAGAAGAATCCGCATATTCCAGCATGGCTGCAGCCACAGAACCCTCGTCCTCCGGAGCGGTGCCGCCCTCCTCCTGGTACAGCCTGGCGGAACGCTTCAGCGATAGGGTATGTACCGTGACACTTTCCGGCTCCAGTTCCAATATGCGGTCCAAAGTGGCCTTAAAGCTCTCTTCCGTATCGGTGGGAAGGCCTGCGATCAAATCCATATTGATATTCTCCATCCCGCATTTTCTGGCCAACCGGAAGGCCTCCAGGGTTTGAGCCGCCGAATGCTTCCGTCCAATTTCCGCCAAAACGGAATCATTGAACGTTTGCGGGTTGATGCTGATCCGTGTCACGCCGTTCTTTTGAAGAGCTAAGAGCTTTTCTCTTGTTATCGTGTCCGGTCTGCCGGCTTCCACCGTGAATTCCTGAGAATGGGAAAGATCAAAAGAGGATCGCACCGTCTGCAGAAGAAGTTCCAGCTGTTCCGCAGAAAGGGTGGTGGGCGTACCTCCCCCGAAATATACGGACTCCAGCCGAAGTCCGCAGGCGGACGCGACTTCTCCCGTATATCGGATCTCCTCGCAGAGCTTTTCCACATATTCCGGTACGAGCTTCATGCTTTTCTCTACAGAAGAAGATACAAACGAGCAATAAGAGCATCGAGTAGGGCAGAAAGGAATAGAAATATACAGGCTGAAGGAATCTTTTCGCGAACGGTCCAGAATTATTTGTTCGTTCCACATCGTAGCGCGGCTCAGCTCCGTTTTTTCCGGCGTTACTAAATACCGATCCTGAAAAAGGCGCAGGGCCTCTTCCTCGCCATGACGTTCCTTCAGAGAACGAAGAAGCTTTACTGGACGGACGCCGGTCAGAATTCCCCATCTGGGCCGGATCCCGCAAAAATCGCAGAGCAGCCCGAACACAAGGACTCCCATTCTGCGCTCGATCTCCTGCTCATCTAAAAAGAGTTCCCTGCCGAAGGCTTCGCAGCGGATCGCCGTCCCGGTTTTTGTTTGAAGGGAAACCAGGATCCTTCCGCCGAAGGAGGTATGCACAACGCCTGTGAAAAGAAGGATGGAATCCTCTCCTCGTTCTCCATTTTCCAGAACCCGGATGGGCTGATGATGGAAAAACAGCCTGCAGAGGTTCTCCATTTCGTAATGGAAAGAATGTCCGCTAATCAATACAGTCATAAAGCGCCGCCTTTCATAAACCGGAAATGCGCCGTCGAAAGCAGCGCCGGATTTTTATGCTATTCGATGTTATCTTCCCGCCATATAGGGATTATACAGTCTTTCGTATTGAAGGGTAGTGGCGCCCTCATGGCCCGGATATACGGCATAGTCCCCCGGAAGAGCGGAAAGCCTCTTCAGAGACGCCGTCAGTTCTGCGCCGCTGCCGGTAGGAAAATCCGTTCTGCCTGCGCTGCAGAAAAACAGCGTATCTCCTGAAAAGATAGCTTCTTGTGTCATATAGCAGCAGCTTCCCCGCGTATGACCGGGCGTTTCCAGCACGGTAAAGGAAGTGTCCCCCAGTTGGATCACATCTCCTTCTTTTACGTACACGCCGGGCGTAAAGGAGGCAAAGGTGCCCGTGGGCATCATACCGATAAGGTTCAAGGCTGGGTCGGAAAGGAAATCCTTTTCTTTTTCAGGAAAATAGATGGCCGCCCCGGTTTTTTCCTGAAGCCCTGCAACGCCTGCAATATGATCGAAATGTCCATGGGTGAGCAGAATCATTTTGATATTTTCCGGCCCTGTCCGGCGAACCGCCTCCTCCAAACGCTGGTTCCAAAAGCCCGGGTCGATCACGGCTACCTGCCCTGTGGCGTCGTCCATGGCAAAATAGCAGTTTTCAAAAAGTTCTCCCCCTGTTATTGTCATAACCTTCATATAAAGCGTTCTCCTTATCTGTTGTTTTTGCAGCGATAGAGCGGCTTATGTGCGCCGGATAGACAAAATCCCCCGGATGCCGGAAAGATGATCCTTGATCGCAGTCAGATGGTCTTTTCCGTGAATGGTGATAGTAGCTGAAATAATAGCGTTTCCATCCTTCGTCTGCCGGGAATTAAGGGCGTGAATGGAAAGATGCATATTGAAAAGATGCTGTGTCACATCTGCCAGAAGACCTGGGCGGTCCGCAGCCTGGATCTCCAGGGTGGTTTGAAAATCTTCTTTGATATTGCCGCTCCAATGCACAGAGATCCAGCGCTCCGGCTCCTGGGCCTCCGCAGGATTTTCCGGCACATTGGAACAGCTGCGCTTATGAATGGAAACACCGAATCCACGGGTGATAAATCCGATAATATCGTCTTCCGGAAGAGGATTGCAGCAGCGCGAAAACTTTACCAGGCAGTTGTCCATGCCGTCCACAACCACTCCGTTGGCTGCTTTTCCGCCGGCAGAGGGCTTTACCGGCAGAGGGATAAGCGGTTCTGATGCCATCTTTTTGGCTCTCTGGTAATCCTCCCGGATCTTGGGCATGACTTTCCAGAGCTGTATGCCCCCGTATCCGATAGCCGCGTATACGTCATCGGCTGTCTGACAGTTCTGTTTTTTTCCGATCGTTTCCAAAAAAGAGGCGAGCTCTTCCTCCGAGTATTCAATACCACTGCGTTTGAGCTCCTTTTCCAGTTCTGCTTTGCCCTCCTGGATGTTTTCATCCCGCTTTTCCCGTTTGAACCACTGCCGGATTTTGTTGCGGGCCTCGCTGGTTTTTACGATTTTAAGCCAGTCTCTGTTAGGACCCTTTGTCTCCTCCTTGGTGGTTATGATCTCTACGATCTCCCCTGTTTTGACTTTATAATCGATAGGAACGATGCGCTTGTCCACCCGGGCGCCTATCATCCTGTTGCCTACCGCGCTGTGGATGGCATAGGCAAAGTCGATTACGGTAGAACCAGCCGGAAGGCTGATAACAGCCCCTTTGGGGGTGAAAACAAAGACCTCTTCCGGGGCCAGATCGGATTTTATATCCCGAATGAGTTCCGTGGCGTCATCGTTGTCTTTCTGATTTTCCAGCATCTGCCGGATCCAAACGAGGCGCTTTTCAAGGGAATCCTCTCGGTTGGAAAGACCCAGCTTATATTTCCAGTGGGCGGCGATGCCGTATTCTGCAGTATGATGCATTTCCCACGTGCGGATCTGAATTTCAAAGGGGATCCCCTCCCGCCCGATCACTGTGGTATGGAGGGACTGGTACCCGTTCGGTTTGGGCGTAGAAATATAATCTTTAAACCGGTTCGGAAGAGGCTGATAGAGATCGTGGACAATTCCCAGCACGTTATAGCAGTCGTTGACCGTATCCACTATGACGCGAACGGCGTATATGTCGTAAATCTCATCCATATTTTTTCCCTGGATAAACATCTTGCGGTAGATGCCGTTTATGCTTTTGACACGCCCTTCCAGATATACGTTGGGGATCAAGGCCTTTACCCGTTCCCGGATCTGCTCCTTGGTCTTCTCGATGAACGAACTCCGTTCGCTTTCGCGCAGGTGAAGGCCCTCTTCGATTTCCTTGTAGGCGATAGGATCCAAATACCGGAGGGAAAGATCCTCCAGCTCCTCCTTCATGGCGCGGATCCCCAGCCGGTGTGCGATGGGCGCATAGACCTCCATGTTTTCCAAAGACTTATCCCTCTGCTTTTGGGGCTTCCAGAAGGAACCGGTCCGCATATTGTGGAGCCGGTCCGCCAGCTTGATGATGATCACCCGCACGTC
>URRG01000049.1 GCA_900550095.1 uncultured Oscillospiraceae bacterium | reverse complement strand
CGCCAGGCAGGGTGGCCGAGCCGGGAGGCCGGGCATCCGGCATCCCCTTCGGGCGCGCCAATCCGAGTGTTCATATGTACACTCGGATTTTTTGTTTTTGATATGAAATGTCAGATCAATAGCTACCAATAGCTGCATATATCAGAATGCAGCTGTTTTAGGCAGAAAAGGAAGATTATCTCTCATGCTGTTCCGGCATTTACAGATATAATCAGTGCTGCCCGGTGTTGCATATCGCTGCATATTTGAGGAGCTCCAGTCTGAAATCAGACTGGAGCTCTTCATTTTTTATGCTTTACAGACAGGATCTGTAGGTTGTAGCATTGACGCCTGTCACCCGCTTAAAAGCGCGGCAGAAGCTGTTTGACGACAAATAGCCGATTTTTTCCGCAATTTGATGGATTGTAAGAGAGGTTCCAGTAAGCAGCTCTTTGGCCTTTTCGATTCGCAGATTTTCAATGTAGACCGAGAGTTTTATGCTGTTCTGCTGCTTGAATATGCAGGACAGATAGGATTCGTTCATGCTGAAATGATCGGCAATGGAGGATAGGGAAATAGAGGCCTCGCAGAAATGCCCCCTTATGTATGACAGAATCTGGCGGTTCAGGGAGGAGTTGCGGCAGGCGCCGGATTGCTCATTTACCGCCTCACACATGGATGTGCAGGCTTCTAAAAGAATTTTCTGCTGTTTCCATTCCCCAGCAGTAAGGATATGGTCCAGCTCCTTTATCAGATGAGCATATCTCTTTTCATCCAAATCTATTTGGCTGCTCAACTTTGTAAGCGTACATACCAGTTGGTAGATGAAGAATTTTTGGAGAGGAGCGGAAAGATCCCTATTCTCAAAATTCCGTTTAAAAAGATACAGGAGGAGCCTCTGTGCCGCCTGCGAATCGCCCTCCTTTACGCTGTTTGCCAGTTGACTTTCAATTTCAGGCGGGAAGTAATAAGATGACCTCCCGTGCTTCCTTTCCTCATACCAGAGAACGCTGGTATGCGAATCGATATAGTTTTGATTGAAGGCCGTCTGCGCTTTTTCATACGAATCCGGGAGCTGGATCAAATCGGTGACGATGGTCCCTCCTGCGATAGAGATACTGTCTACAATAGTAATAGGCAGTCTGTTTTGCACCTTCATCACTGCGTCTTCTGCCTGCCGCCTGAATTCTTCGTTCGAACAGAAGGGATAGTATAACATGACAGCCAGGCGCTGTTCGTCTATATCGCAGTATACAGCATCCTCTATGACGCCGGTGAAGGTCTGCTTCATCAGGGAGGAAAAGGTGGAAACAACCGCCAGCTCAAGCTCGTCCCAGGCTCTTCGCTGGATATCTGATTTTACGATCAGAATACAATATTTGTGGCCTGTAGTGGGGATATAGCGGGATATGATTTGATGGATTTCTTCAGGAGAATGTATATCGGAATGGATCAGACGCGAAAGAAAAGTGGATTTCAGATAGGGGATTTGGTCCGTAAGCACTTTTTGCAAATCCAGGTTGCTTTGCCGGACATCGATAACCGCAGATTTGATGATACTGAAAATATCCCCCGCTTTGTTTTCATCCTCCGGTAGATTGTTGAAAATTTCCTGCAGAGGCTTTGCAGTCCTTCTGGCGAAATAGAAAGCTGCGGCAACACTCAGGGCCCCCGATACCAAAAGGATCGTAAAAAGGATCAGTTTCAAACTGTTCATCTTCTTTAAAACTACATCCTCTGATTGAATCGCTACATACCTGTAGGCGGCGGTTTCTACACGGGTGACAAGCATATTTTTTCCTTCTACAGATATATTTGAGGGGGATTCTGTTGAAGAAGACGCGCGGATGTATGACTGGATGCTCCCGATATCGCATGTGTTTTCTGAAATATGTGTAATAACATTTCCCTCTTTGTCCTCTATAAAAACTGCGCCTCCCTCTCCAAGCTCGATGGAAGAAAGAAGGGATGCGATCTCTTTTTTGGGAATCAGTATAAGAATGAAACCATCATTTTTTCCATGGGTGAGCAGAGGGTGATAAAAAGGTATGACCTGCATGGAGGAGGAAACTTGGCCGTTCAGCATGGTGATGCCGGTTTCCTGCTGCAGGCCGGCGGGGTGCAGAGATTCTTCGAGGGTTTGGTGAATCCAGTCCGTATAGGAAAGCGAGTCGAAATTCATATAGATAGTATAAAACTGCGGATATGTATACGTTATCTGATTGTTCATTACCAGATTGCTTTTGTTAAAGAAGATATAGTAGTCAAAAATAAATTCATTTGTCGTGCCATAGCCGGGTAAATTTCGGCGGGTTTCGATGATGGAATAGGAATTGGGATACTGAAAGGGATCTGTTTTTCCCTGAAAATCCATAACAAAATGGTTGGTTGCAATTTGGTTCGCCATGACTGAAATCTCGTCGATCCTTTCGTTAAGAACAGCGGAGGCGTGCTGCAGGATCCTGCGGTTGCTGTCGTTGGTCGATTCATACATTATGGAGAGAGTCCTTGAATAAAACAGAATGCTGATAGAAATCGGGATTACCAGAATCAGTAAATATGTTCCCAGAAACGTAAACAGCGGTACACGCTTTTTGACGGTACGAAAGCCTTTTTTATGGGAACTGTACTTTTTCATTCTGTCCTCCTCCTTTTATAAAGGCATCGCATATAAAGACCTATAATTCAAGTGAATTATACTATTTTTTGTTTATAAATCATAGATGTTCTGAAAAAATGGATATATTTTTGCCTTATTTATAAAGATAAGAATATGATTTGCACAATGCTTTGGAAGCAGATGATAAAGCTTTCTTTAAGGATATCTAGAGCCGGGTATATCGACTAAAGAGTTGTATATTTACACTTTGAAAGACGGCATGATATAGTGATGGCGACAAAAAAGCAATAAAATCCAGAATATAATGAAAAAATTTTTATTTAAAAACACCTGTATGATAAACAGAGGGACAACCCTTTGATTATATTACATTTGAAAGCGGGGATGAGAAGTGGAGAAAACCAAACGGAGGAAAAAGAATTCTATACGAAACAACTGGCAGCTGTACTGCCTGCTGCTGCCTCCGATTATTTTCCTGGCAATCTTTAACTATTATCCAATGTATGGAGCGCTCATAGCCTTTAAGGATTATACGATTGGCGCCGATATGCTGACATGCCCCTGGGCGGGAGAATATGGCCTGGGGAACTTTATCCGTTTTTTTAGCAACTACAATTTTAAGGAATGTCTTATCAATACACTGAGTATTTCCGTCTACAGCCTGGCGGTGAATTTTCCCTGTTCGATTTTGCTGGCTCTGTGTTTGAACTATGTTGGGAGAAAAGGGTTTCGCAAAACCGTGCAGATGGTGTCCTACTTTCCTTATTTTATTTCTACGATCGTTTTGGTGGGGATGATGAATGCCTTGTTCCATGCAAGAACAGGGGCCCTGGGCTCGTTTATATTCCAGATGACGGGCACGAATATCCTGGCGAACGCGGATGCGTTCTCCTCATTATACGTTTGGTCCGGTGTTTGGCAGATGATTGGTTTCAATTCCATTATTTACATATCCGCCCTTACCGGTGTGGATCCTCAGCTGCATGAGGCGGCTGTTGTGGAGGGGGCGACTATCCTGCAGAGGATCCGCCATATTGATTTGCCTGCCGTTTTGCCTACAGCGGCGATCCTGCTGATCCTGAATGTGGGCAGCATCCTCAATGTTGGATATGAAAAAGTCCTTGCAATGCAAAACCCCAACAACCTCCGTACCTCTGAAGTCATCTCGACCTATTCCTATAAGGTCGCCCTGACTGCTTCGATCCCGGATTTTTCATATGCCACGGCTATCGGCCTGTTCCAGTCGGTGATCGGGCTTATACTGCTTCTCATTGTCAATAAGGCTGTGAAGAAGCTTTCGGGCGGCGGCCTGCTTTGATGCAGACGGGGATCCATTCAGAGACTGGAGGGGTTACTTATGACAACGAAAATAAAAAACTGCCGGCAGGATCAGATCTTTATAACTTGTAACTACATATTTCTGACGCTTTTGACATTAGCTCTTTTATATCCGCTGATATATGTTATCAGCTGCTCGTTCAGCTCCGGCGACGCCCTTATGACAGGAAAAGTGAAGCTCTTGCCTGTGGAGCCCAGCCTGGAAGGCTATAAAACGGTTTTTGCCTACGAGCCGATTTGGACAGGGTACCGCAATTCCCTCCTATATATGGCGGTGGGGACTCTTATCAGCGTGGTTCTGACGATTATGGCGGCGTATCCGCTTTCCAGAAAGGATCTGAGGGGACGCAGGATCTTCATGATGTATTTTGTTTTCACCATGATGTTCAGCGGCGGCATGATCCCCTCTTATCTGCTGGTGAACCAGCTGAACATCGATAATACGATCTGGGCGATTGTTCTGCCTACTGCTGTGAGCGCTTACAATGTGATCGTGGTGAGAACTTTTTACAACCAGACGATCCCGGACGAACTTCTGGAAGCCAGCAGGATCGACGGCTGTTCTGATTTCAAGTTTTTATGGAAGGTCGTGCTTCCGCTTTCAAAGCCCATTATCGCGGTCATTAGCTTATGGGTGGCCGTTTCATTATGGAATTCCTATTTTAATGCGCTGATTTATTTGAACGATGATGCGAAATATCCTCTTCAGTTAGTTCTGCGGGGGATACTTATCATGAACCAGACGGATATTTCAGGTTCCGTTTCCGATCCCGAAATCCTTGAGAAAATGTCCAATCTAAGCGAAATGTTCAAATACGGAACGATTATTATCAGCAGCCTGCCTTTGATGATCCTGTATCCTTTTGTACAGAAGTATTTTGTCAAAGGTGTTATGCTAGGCTCCGTAAAAGGGTAATGGGGTAAATATTTTCTTTGAGCTCAGGAAAATATTTCAATATTTAAGAATCGAATGGAGGAAAGTAACGTATGAAATGGAAAACAAAAGCGCTCTGCAGCATCCTGGCGGCCACTATGCTTTTTGCCGGCTGCGCGTCGGGGGAGGGCGGAGATGCCTCCGGCTCGGGAAGTTCCGGTGCGCCGGCATCCAGCGGCACGGACAGCGGGGAACCCATAACCTTTCCGCTTCCTGAAAAGCAAACGCTGACGGCGTTCGTTATTACCCCTTTTTCCGGTTCCAACGGCGATTATCAGGATAACTGGGTAACAAATATCCTGGAAGAGGAGGAAAACATAAAAATCGATTTCCAGACCTGCACCTCCGGAGAGGACGGAAAAACAAAGCTGAACCTGTTGATGGCCAGCGGAGATACGCTGCCAGATATTTTGCTTACCACAAAGTGGTCGAAGGCGGAGACGCTGCTCTATGGCCAGCAGGGGCTGATCATTCCTCTTAACGATTACCTGAAGGAATGCGCAAACTGGAACGCGCTCAATGAAGAGTGCCCCAACCGGCTGGGGCAGCTGACCATGGCTGATGGGAATATCTATTCTTATGGAAACACGAACGAGACCCTTCACAGCATGTATCAGGCCAGAGTCTGGATTTACAAGCCCTGGGTAGAGAAGCTCATGGGTGGGAAAATGCCCGCCACCACGGAGGAATTGTATGAATACCTGAAGGCTGTTAAGGAGCAGGATCCCAACGGAAATGGCATCCAGGATGAAATTCCTTTTACGGGAAGCATCGCGGATGGCTCCTGGGCCACCGATCCCACGACCTTTATCACCAACGCATTTCTTCAGAACAACAATATCCTGTCGAATACAAACGCGGTGACCGGAGCCGGGTTCGTTGTCAACAACGGAACTGTTGAATTCCAGTTTACGAAGGAAGAATATAAAGACGCGCTCACGTATTTGAACCGCCTGTTTAAAGAGGGCCTGCTGGATTCGCAGACTTTCACCCAGGATACTACCCAGATGCAGGCCTCTGTTCGGGGAGATACCCCTCTTGTGGGCCTGGTGGCCGGCGGCGGCTTCCCCTGCGATATTACGGAGCTCCGGCAGGAAAAGCCGGGCCCTTATCAGGATTGGACAGTCCTGGAACCAGTAGAAGGCCCCGACGGCGTGCGGCTGGCGGCCTATTACCCTGTGGATTATTTCCAGACCTGCTGCGGAGTCGTCACAAAGGACTGCGCCAATCCCAGACTGGCGGTGCAGGTGTTCGACCTGCTGGCCTCTGAGGAATGGACGCTTACCCAGCAGTTTGGCAAGGAAGGGATCGGCTGGGAATATGTGACAGAAGGAACTTCTATTTCAGGAGGAGAAGCAAAATGGAATGTACTGGAGCCTCCCGCTTACAGAGAGGATGGAACGGGCGGCGATTACACCAGCCTCGGCATTGATTTCGTAAAGAACATCTGGGATACGGACGCCTGCATCCTTGGAAACACAAGCGCTCTGAGACTGGGCCGGTATGCAAAGGATCCCAGCATGAATTCAGAGGGGCTGCTGTATTCCTTTGGAAACGCATATTCACAGTATAAGCCTTCAGAGGACTCCGTATTGCCGAACATGTCTTATACTGCCGACGACGCTAAGAAAATATCGGAATATTCGGTTTCCATAGGCCAATATGTAAATCAGGCCACGGTGCAGTTCATCACCGGCGACCTGGACATCGAAAGAGATTGGCAGTCGTATGTAGATCGGATAAACGGAATGGATTTGGAGGGATATGTGGCTCTGCAGCAGAAGGCGTATGACGATTACATGGCGAATCTGAAATAAAACAGCCTGAGAAAGGGGGCGGGCCCTGATTCAGCGGCCTGCCCTTTCCCGAAAAATCACGGCTTTTTGAAACATGAAAAGGAGGAAGAACATGAAATACAGAGAAGAAATCCCGGTTGCGCATTCTTTCCCATATAAGGCCATGTCTCTGCAGGCCAGGAAAAAAATGCTGCCTAAGCGCAATGTCTGCAGCTTATATCCTGCCGTAAGACCGGACGACAGGCTCATTACCGGTAACGGCAGACACAGAATCGCCGTGAACGGGGATCCATATGATGAGTGGCTGACCTTTACCCAGGAGCTCCTTTATGAGCCCCGGTGGGCAAAGACTCCCGAGCCCCCGGATTTTACCGGAGTGATGCCGGCTATCCGCAGGCTCCTGCTGGAGAATAAGTTTGAAGAAGCCGGCGAGCTTGCCGAACGAACCAGGCTGAACGACGAGAATTATGCCCCTTGGAAGGAAGAGCAGGAAAAGTCGATTTACCCTGTAGGCTCTCTGCATGCCCACGACGCATTTTATCTGGAGGTACGACAGCCGCGGCAGGGCGAAACGCGGGAATATCTGCGCTGGCTGGATATGACGACGGGATGCGTTACCGTCCAGTGGAACAACGGCCTGGGGTCGTTCAGGCGCGAGGCAGTCACCTCTTATAACGGGGATATAAATGTTCTGCGTCTTACCAGGGATGCAGAAAATGGAATCGATGCGGATTTTGTCTTTGTATCTCCCAAATCATACAGCGGCATGACAAAGAAAGCCTCTGGTATGCATCGCGGTCTATTGGAGGCGCCGGATAAATGTACGGAAGAAATCCGGATCAATGGAGATACGATCATTCTGGAAACGGCGTATTATCCTGCATATGGGCAAAAGGGATACAGCGCAGTTATCCGGTTGATTCCCAAAGGCGGTAAGCTGGAAGCGATCGAATCCGGCCTGCGGGTAACGGGCGCCGAATCCGTGGAGGTTCTCTCAAAAGTGGTCAAATATGAGGGCGGCTTCCATTTCGATTGTTCGGATGATATCGTCCGGGAGGTAAAGGGATTTTCCCATTCCTTTGAAGATGTCCTTGCTTTTAACCGCGGATATCTGGGAGAGCGAATGGATCGTTCCAGAATCCAAATCAGCGGCTGCGGCGATTTTGCTCTTTCTTCCGAAGAGCTTTTTCAAAGGATGCATACGGAGGAAGAGCTGGATCCGGCGCTTTTGGAAAAGCTCTATGATATGGGCCGTTTTTATCAGATTACCGATACCGGCGAGCTGCCGCCCTTCTGGGGCCAGCACAATATCAATACCAACCTGCAGGTGTGCTCCGGCAACAATACGGGCCTGTTCGATGAGATGGACGTGTATTTCCGGTATTACGAAACAAAATTTGACGATTTCAGAACAAATGCCAGAAAGCTGTTTGGTGCGAGAGGGCTTCTTGCAAGCATTCACTGCGACTATGATTCGGGATTATACTATCATTTTTCTAAAACGTATCCTCATTACTGCTGGACAGGCTGCCTGGGCTGGATCTATAATGAATTTTGGGGCTATTATCTGATCACGGGGGATGAGGAATTTTTGGCCAAACGAATCGTTCCCGCCCTAAAGGAAATCGCACTGTTTTTTGAAGACTACGCCTGTGATAAGGATGAAAACGGGCATTCCATTTTTTATCCGTCGTTTTCTCCCGAAAATCCTACGCCTGTATACGCGGGTGCGGAATACACCTATGCTACCAGAATAAACTCGGTGATGGATATCATGATCTGCCGGGAAGTGCTGGATAATCTCATATATGCCTGTGAAGTCCTTAAGATCGAACAGGAAAACATCCCTCATTGGCAGGCGCAGAGAGATGCGCTGCCCGTTTATCTGCTGGATGAGGAAGGGGGCCTGAAGGAATGGGCGTGGCCCTCCGTTCCGGAAAACTTTAATCAGCGTCATGTGTCGCATCACTATGACCTATGGCCTGGGCATTACATTACATGGGAAGAGCAGCCGAAAATGGCTAGGGCTATTCAGATTTCCAACCGAAAACGCTCCCATCAGGACGACTCGGCCCATGGGATCATCCACCGTGTGCTTTCAGCGATTCGCCTGAAGGACAAAGAGGAAATGGAGCAGAGCCTCAGCGTTCTGATGAACCACGGCTTTGTGACCAGGGCTCTTTCCACCAGGCATTTCCCCTACTATGCTCCTTTCCCGGATTTGCAGGGAGCCATGCCCGCGATCCTTTTGGAAATGTGCATCTACTCGGCTCCCGGGGTCATTGAATTCCTGCCGGCTCTTCCGTCTTCGCTGCGCACAGGCGCTCTGAAGGGGATATGGCTCTATACTTGGGCGAAGCTGGAATGTATCGGCTGGGATGAGAAGGGCTTCCGGGCTGAGCTGGTTTCCAACAAAAAGCAGTCTGTGACCCTCCGCTTACGGAAGAAGGCCTCTTCTTTCATGGTCAATGGGAAGGAATACTCGTTGGATGGAGACCATATACAATATCTCCTGGAAGAAAACGAAAGGATCATAGTGGAGGCGGAATATCGCTGAGGGGCAATGTGGCTGCCGGCCCTGTGAAGAATATTTTGAGGAGGAATACGGTATGAAAAGACAAGCGTTCAATCCATATTTGCCGTCTTGGGAGTATATTCCCGACGGAGAGCCGCATGTATTTGAAGATAGAGTATATGTATACGGCTCCCATGATCGGTTCAACGGCCACGCATACTGCCTCAACGACTATGTATGCTGGTCTGCCCCCACGGGGGATTTGAGCGATTGGCGGTATGAAGGGGTCATATACAAAAAAACAGACGATCCCTTTAATGAGGACGGCAGCATGTGCCTGTATGCTCCCGATGTCACCAGAGGGCCGGACGGGCGGTATTATCTCTACTATGTGCTGGATAAGAAAAGCTGCGTCTCCGTTGCGGTCTGCGATGCCCCGGCGGGAAAATATGAGTTTTATGGATATGTCCACTATGAGGATGGAAGCCGGTTGGGAGAAAGAGAGGGGGACGAGCCCCAATTCGACCCTGCTGTGATTACAGAGGGGGACTGCACCTATCTGTATACAGGCTTTTGCCCCGTGGGGGATAAGGGACGCAGCGGGCCTATGGCGACGGTGTTGGGGCCCGATATGGTCACGATTCAAAAAGCGCCGGTTTTCATAGCGCCCAGCGAGCCGTACAGCGCCGGCAGCGGATATGAGGGGCATGAATTTTTTGAGGCGCCCTCTATCCGCAAAGCAGGCCGGCTGTATTATTTCGTCTATTCCTCTGTGGTGTTCCATGAGCTGTGTTATGCTGTGAGCGAATATCCGGACCGGGGCTTCCGCTTCGGCGGCGTGATCATCAGCAACAGCGACCTGCACATCGATACCTACAAACCAGCGGAGAAGCCCATGTATTACGGCGGGAACA
>URRG01000048.1 GCA_900550095.1 uncultured Oscillospiraceae bacterium | reverse complement strand
GATATCCCTGTCTTCCGCACGTTCCTTTTTATATTTTGGAAAATCCATGAGAATACCGGAAAAAATATTTTGCAATATTTCGCCGCCTTAAAACTATTTCCCCCTTCGCTTCGTATATACAAACAGAGAGGGAAAAGGCGAAAAGAGGGAAGTGGAGCCGTGCGGATAAAAGAAAAGAAACCGGATGAAGAAAATCTCATACGGAAAGCGGCCGGGGGAAGCCGCAAAGCCGCTGGAGAGCTTATCTCCCTTTATTACCGGGAAATGTACGCATTCTGCTACCGGCAGCTGATGCGCAGGGAAGAAGCTATGGATCTGACGCAGGAAATTTTTGTCTCCGTGCTTCGGAACATCTCCTCATACAGGGAAGAAAAAGCCTCTTTCCGCACATGGATCTACTCCATCGGTTCCCGCCTCCTCATAGACCGCTATCGAAGCGCTTCCTTCCGCGCCTCCCAAAAAACTGTCCCCTTTTCCTCCTATCCGGAAGAAGAGCCTCCCCTGCCTGCCCCTGGAATGGAAGCTGAAACCGCGCTGGAGGAGGCTTTGGAGCAGAGGGAAACGGCAGACCGTATCCTCTGCCTGCTCGCGTGGGAAGAACCTCTTTCCCAGGAGGTTTTCCGCATGAAGGTGTTCGGCGAAAGCACTTTCCGCGAGATCGGCGCCGCCCTTTCTCTGCCGGAATCCACTGTCAAGACCCGCTATTACCACACTGTGGCTGCGATCCGAAAGGAGATGCTGAATTCATGATCCCTGTGGAATATCCCTCCTCGGCCGAAACCAAACGGGAAATAGGCGCTATCCTCAGCCGGGCTATGCCGAAAAGAAGCCTTTTATCCAGCATGCAGGAGCTTTTCCTGCAGGTAGGCCTGCGCCGGATCTTCATCGGTATGGGGGGGATTTTTTTCATCCTGCTGTTCTCTTCCGGCCTGACCGCCTATATCGCGTATTCTCTCTTTGCTCTCTCCACGGAAGCGGGCACGGGATACGGGATCGTTTTCCTCATATCCCCTCTTTCCTTTTCTGCCGCATACCTTCTCTGTATCCAAAAGGAAAAGGAAGAGGGCAGCTGGGAGGTACAGATGACATGCCGCTATACCTTTCTGGAGCTCTTCGCCTTCAGGACCCTCTGCTTCGGACTTCTCTCCCTTCTTCTGAACGGCGCCGCCAACGGTGTTCTATGCCTTTTTTTCTCTGCTTCGGAATTCTGGAAAATGAACGCCGTTTCCGCATGCTCCCTGCTTCTGTTTTCCACTCTTCTCCTGCTGATCCCCGCAGGCCGCGTCCCGTCGCTTTCCGTGCTGCTTCTCAGCGCCCTCTGGGCGGCCGGCTTTCTCCCTTACAGCCGGTATGAACCGGAAATGGAAGGGCTTTTCTGCCTTCTTCCCGATTATTTCTATGGGGGGCTGGCCGTTCTTCTGGCCTTTGCGTATATCCAGCGTCTGAAGGCGCTCTGCTTTATGAAAAAAAGGAGGGAAATCTATGCTTTCCATTGAAAACGTCACCAAGCGCTACGGTTCTTTCACAGCTCTTGACTCCGTTTCTCTGGAGCTGACCACCGGCGTCACCGCCCTGCTGGCTCCCAACGGGGCGGGAAAGACCACCCTTATCAAGCTGCTCACCACGCTTCTTTTCCCCACTGAGGGCCAAATCCTGTATAACGGCCAGGATATCCGCCGAATGGATCGGGAATACCGGGATAAGCTGGGCTACCTGCCCCAGGAATTCGGGTATTACCGCGGCAAGAGCCCGCGCCAGTATCTGGATTATCTCTCCGCCCTGAAAGGGCTTTCCCGCGCGGAAGGCCGGGCCCGCACGGAAGAGCTTCTGCGTCTGGTGGGCCTTTCGGACGTGGGAAAAAAGAAAATGCGCAAATTTTCAGGGGGCATGGTCCAGCGAGTGGGCATCGCCCAGGCTCTTCTGAACGACCCCGAGATCCTCATTCTGGATGAACCTACCGCCGGGCTGGATCCAAAGGAGCGGGTAAAATTCCGCAATATCATCTCCTCCCTTTCCAGAGACAAGATCGTCCTGCTCTCCACCCACATCGTTTCCGATATCGAAAGCATAGCGGACAGGATCGTCCTTATCCAGGATCACACCGTTACCTGCTGCGATACGCCGGAAGCAGTCTGTTCCCTTCTTTCCGGGCAGGTATACGAAGTCACCCTTCCCCAGCGGGAAGCGGACCGGATGGAAGAAGACGAGCGTTATTTCCTTCTTTCCCGCAAGCAGGAGGAAGGAAATGTGCGCCTGCGCCTGATCCCTCAGGAGGGCGCCGCAATAGAAGGCTTTACTCCTGCTTCTCCCAATCTGGAAGATGTATTCCTCTGGCTCTACCGGGATTCCCGGGATACCGCCGGAGAGGGGGGCCTGAAATGAAACCGACGGGCACTGCCGTGACGGCCGGAGAAAGAGCCCGTTCCAGCCGTTTTTCCAGACGAGGCGGAACCCTTTTTTTCTATGAGCTTCGGAAGATCGCAGAAACCCGATTCCTTCCCGCCTTTCTTCTGCTCTTTCTTCTGGCAGGCTGCTATATCGCCGGGAACAATCCCATCTTTTTTCAGAAAGAGTCGCTTGATTCCCTCAATGCCATCGCCGCCGAATACGGCGTAAGGATCACGGACAAAACCCGCGAAACGCTCTTGAAAGAGCAGGCGGAAAGCTTGAAACAGGCAGAGGCCGTATATCGGAAAACATACGGCGAACCGGAGGAGGGCCTGGAAGTCCCCGCCGACCTTATCTTTTCCATGTTATATGAAAAGGGAGGCTACGGCCTTACAGAGGAAGAAAAAGCCTTCCTTTGGCGGGCGGATATCCTGAGGACCCTCTCCCCCGCTCTTCTGCCGGAACCGGAGGAGCTCGAAATCCAGGCCTCCCCCTCCTTTCTGAAAAGGGAGAAGAATAGAGCCCTGGAATATCTTCCCCTAACAGGAGCGGAAAAAGACCTTTTCCTTTCCGTGTATAAAAATCTGGAAAAACAGTCGGAGACCCTTTCCAAAGAAGGGGCGGGAGCCTCTCTTTTCCCCAGCAAAGAGTATGTGCATGAGAGCCTGTATAGTCTGGTCCGCTTCCTTTTGATTTTTTCCCTGCTTTTCCTCCTTCTGGTATTCAGTTTTTCCATGAACCAGGAATTCGCTTCCCGAACGGCCCCTTTGATCTATTCCAGCCGCCGGGGGAGGCGTTACTGGAAATTTCCCGCTTTTGCCTCGGCGGCTGTTGGCCTTGCGGGAAGCCTCCTGATTTTTTCCGTTCCCCTCGCCGTATATTTCGCCCGCACGGGGTACGGCCTCTTCTGGGAAGCTTCCCTCACCTCCTGCCTTTCCACCCAGCCCGCCGTTCCCTTCGCCCCCATGACTGTGGGACAGTATTTCCTCCTCACCCTTTCCGTAAGCGCCCTTCTGCTGGTTTTCTTTTCCCTTCTGCTGATAAGCGTTTCCTTCTTTGCCCGCAGCAGTCTGGGGGCCATCGTGTCCTTCGCGGGAATATTCGGGGCGTTTTTACTGCCCTCTTTTGTGCTTTCTCTGTGGCTCCCGAAAATGATCGTTCAATACAGCCCCTTCGCCATGCTTATGCGCTGCGGGGATTGGTTCTGCTCCCTCTTTCAGACCCAGGTGCAGGGCCAGCAGATCCTTCTCCCCTATTTGCCCGGGCAGGATGCCTGCACCCTTCTGGCCTGGACGCTTGTTTTCATATGCCTGTTTCTCTTTGGCAGGCGGTATTTTCTGCGGAGGGCCTCTCTGTAAAAACAAAGAACTTCCCCGGCTTTCTCTTCCCGCCCGCGCAAAAAACTGCGGCAACTGCATAAAGGAGGTCTTTTTATGAAACTGTTTCTCGCTGAACTCCGGCAGATTTTCAGCGCCGGATTCTTGCTGGCGGCAGCGCTGGCAGGCGCCGTATATGCCTGCGTCCTGATCGTCCACTCCGACAATATGCTGCAAACCTATCTTTCTTCTTCCTCCGGCCCTATTGCCTCCAACACCGATATAGAAAAGCGTCTGGCCGATTCCGTGCTGGAAGACGGGCGGACCGCAGTAACGGAAAACGATCTGGAAGCCCTCTCGGAAGATGTGGCCATAACTAAAGAACTGGACGCCTTTTTCCGGAAAACAGAGGCATTCCATCCATACGGCGTCGCTTCCCTGGAGGACTATAAACAGCTGGAAAAGGATTGGAGCGAAGCTTCCGTCAAGGAAACCAGCGGAGCTCCGGACGATCCCGCCCTTTCCTCCCTGAGCGAGCGCCTTGAGAAAGTTCAGGAGATCATCGCCTCCTCCGGAAAGGAGTATGAAATTCAAAATGGTATATTTATCGAAAATATACTGGATTCCATCCGGGATGAATATGCCGGCCGCCACGAGCCCAGCTCCTATGTGAAGGAACTCTATCCCTCAGAAGAACAAAAGGCCCGCCTGCAGGAAATCTACAGCGGCCCCATGGATTCGCCTGCCTTCTCCATGCTGCAGGTCGCTTTGACCACCGGGCTGGTCATGCCGTTCACCTTGTTTTCCTGCTTCCTGTTTTCCTTTCTCTTTGTTCCAGCGGTATGGAAAAACAGAAGCCGGAACATCCACTATCTCCAGTACTCTTCCGCAGCCGGCAGGAACGTACTGAGGGCTCAGTATCTTGCCGCCCTGGCGGCCTGCCTGCTTCTTCTCACTATATTTCTCATCCCTGTCCTCTGCCTGATGGCCCAATACGGGATTCTCCGCTACTTTCCCCTTCCGGTTTCCGGGTTCCTTTCCGGCACATACCTGTGGTTTGACATGAATATAGGGACGTACTTCTCTCTGATGGTGCTTCTCACATATGTCCTCTGCGCGGGGCTCTCCCTTCTGAGCATGTGCATCTCCCGGCTCTGCCGCAATTTTGTGGCCTGTGTCGCCTGTTCCCTGCCGCTTTTCGCGGCGGTCGTCGCTATTGGCGAGCAGATTTTCAACGCTACCCTTTCGCTGTACTCTCCTAAACTGACAGAAACCTATCTTACGGGCTTTCTTCTGTTTCTGGGGATCGCCGGAGCAGCCTTCCTTTCCCACAGGGAAAAAACGCTGGATATCGCATAGCCGTCCAGTCTTGTACGACTCGTATGTTCTATGTATTTCTCATGCGTCTTTCGCGGGCGGCAGGAAAGTATTCGCCGTTCTATTTATTCCGCATACATATGCCATACGATATGGAAAGGAGGCGCATATGCTTGAGCCTATTCAAAACCGAACTGCGCCGGCTCCTCAGCGGCAGATTTCTCCTTGCAGGCCTTGTCCTGCTCGCCGGGCTGACGGCGATTCTCTATGCTCAAAAAAACACCTACCAATATGTGCTGTATTCCGACGCTTTTGAAACATACGGCTTTATCAGCCAAAACCGTCTGGAGCGGGAACTGGCCCGGATCGTTCTTGAAAGAGGAGACAGATACGCTGCCCAAGCGGATCTGGAGACCCTCCGGGAAAGCCTTCCCGATGCAGAAAAGCTGGAGACCTTTTTCCAAACCAATGAAGAGTGCCATGCTTTGGGGATCTCCTCCGTTGAGGAGTACGACGTCCTGCAGGAGGCCATACAGAAGGCTTCCGAAGAGGAAGACCCGGGGATAGAGGAGCTTTACGCCGTCAACGAAGCTGTTTACGCCCTTCTTGAGAAAGCGGATTTGCTTATGGAGGAAAATATGCACAGAAGCGCCCAATCCGCTTTCAGCGCCGTACAGAAAGCGTTTGACGACCGCCAAGTGGAAAATCCATATATGCTTGAAGCCTATTCCGAAAGGCAGAAAGCACGGATGGAAGAGATTCTAAGCGGTTCCATGGGGTCGCCGCTGCCAAGTCTTGTTTCCACAGAGGTATATGCCTACGCCGTACCATATACATTCTTTGCCCTGTGCTGCCTGATCTTTCTCTTTCTTCCCTGCATATGGAGCAGCCGAAGCCGAAAGGTGCATCTCCTGCAATATACCTGCCGGGAGGGGCGCGCCCTTCTGCGGGCGGAATTCCAGGCGGCAGCCGCAGCCGCGGCCCTGTTCATGCTGGTATTCGCCCTGCCTGTTTTCCTGGTTTATGCAAAAGACGGAATCGTATCCTATTGGAACCTTCCTTTGATGGGCTTTCTCAACGATTACCTGTTCTACTGGGCGGACTTCACCCTTGGAGGGTATATTTCCCTTCTCTTCCTGCTCTGGTTCATAACGGGGCTGGGTCTATCCCTTCTGAGCATGTGCATTTCACGGCTGTGCCGGAATTTTACAGCCTGTGCGGCCTTTTCTCTGCTCCTTGTGACGCTGGCCTACTTTGTCTGGGAATGGATCTTCAACAAAGGCTTCCGGCTGGAAAATCCTCCCTGGGTCGAAACGCTTCTCTCCGTTTTCACCCTTCTTTCAGGTGTTTTCGGCGCGTGGGTTTTGTCTCACAGAGAAAAACGGATTGATATCTTCTGAGCGATCCGGTCCATGAGGCTGTTTTTTCCCGATAAAGCCGGGCCGGATTCTCTGCCGCGGTTCCATGGCGCCGCTTTTCACGCCGGTTTCCATGGGGCCGCGGCCTTTTTTGCCCTAAAAGGGGCAGCGGTCTCTTTTCCAGAGGCCTTCTTCCGGAAACCGGGAGCTCTGCAGGCAGATGATCCGTAAAAATAGGTATTCCCTTGACAAAGCCCGCCCCTTCGTATACAATTGTTTTTGATCGTTAGTTGATACTAACTCATTTGCCGTATAAAAAACCTCTGTCCGCCTTATATCAAACAACCGGCTGCGTTCCCGGCAGAGCTCCCGCCCCGTTTACCGGGCTCGGAAGTCCGGGGGCTTCTTTATGCACAGCCAGAAAAAGGAGTTGGACCCTTTGAGCGTACGACCGGCCGCGCACAGCGCGGACAAAAGAGAAACAGCCGCTTCCGCCGGGCAGATTCGGCTCCTTCCCGCCGTAAAGGAACGGGCAAAAGGCGCCGAAGCCCTGATAAACGCCCCTCATTCCCGGCCCGGCTCGGGCGAATACGCTGTTTTCCCAGGTATCCGCCTTATGTATACCGATGAAAGGCGGCAGCTATGTACCAGCGGAGCGGAAGGCTCCGAAAACCGGATCGAAATCAATTACTGCCGGGAAGGACGCATGGAATGTCTTTTCAGCGGAGGAGAATATTTGTATCTTTCGGAAGGGGATCTTTCCATCCGTGCAGGCGGGGTTCCCTGCCGGACGGTCTCTTTCCCCCTAGGATATTTCCAGGGGATTTCCATCGCCATCGATATGGTCAAGGCTCCCCGATGCCTTTCGTGCGTTCTTGAAGACGTCTATATCGATTTTGAAAAGCTGCTGCGGGCTCTGGGAAACCGGGGAAATCTCCTGGTTCTGCGCAAAGTTCCCCGGTTCGAGCATATCTTTTCCGAGCTCTATTCCGTTCCGGACCACATCCGCTGCGGATATTTCAAAATCAAGGTTCTGGAGATCCTCTATTTCCTCTGCGGCATCGATCTGGACAGGGAGGGCACCGCAAAAAAACGCTTCCCCGGCAGTCAGGTGGACGCCGTGAAGGCTCTGAAGGAATACATGGATGCCCATCTGGGGGAACGTCTCACCCTGCAGGATCTCTCCGCCAAATTTTCTATTCCGTTGACCGCCATGAAATCCTGCTTTTCAGCCGTATTCGGGGTGCCTGTTTACACATACCTGCGCAGCTATCGAATGCAGCAGGCGGCGGTTCTCCTGAAGGAAACGAACGATACTGTCCTTTCTATCGCCGGACGGGTGGGATACGACAATCCCAGCAAATTTGCCTCGGCCTTCCGCGCGGTCATGGGGAAATCTCCCGGGGAATACAGGCGGGAAAAGGCCTACCGGGAAGCGTGAGGCAAATCGGAAGCGGGAAAGGAAGGGATGACCTGTGGCAATCCAGGAATCCGGTCAGGATTATCTTGAGGCGATCCTGATCATCCGGAACAGGAAGGGATCCGTCCGCTCGGTGGATATCGCCGGGGAACTGGGATTCAGCAAGGCAAGCGTCAGCGCCGCCATGAAAACGCTGAAGGCGGGCGGTTATATCGAAATGGACGCCCATAAAGCCATCCTGCTGACGCCCAAGGGGGAAGCCCTGGCCCAGCAGATGTATGAACGCCATCTTTTCCTCACCGACTGGCTGGAATACCTTGGGGTGGACCGGGAGACCGCTGAAAAGGACGCCTGCAGGATGGAGCATGTCCTGAGCGTCAAAAGCTTTGAATCCATTCGGGAGAACGTGCTCTCCCAATACATAAAAAGGAGCGACTCCGCCGTATGATGATCAACAAACGCCTGATCGGCACCGTGCCGGAAGCCAAACGGCATATAGCAGGGAACGTCATCGCCCAGTGGGTTTCCCTGGCCGTCAATATCGCCGTTATTTTCACGCTGGGCAATCTTCTCAGCCTTCTGTACCATAAATCTCTTACGGCAGAAGGCGTATGGGCCTCCGCAGCGGTCTTCGCCGCGGGGATCGCCGTCCGGTTCCTGTGCGCAAGGATCGCCGCAAGAGAGAGTTATCTGGCCTCCAAGCCGGTAAAACGCACCCTTCGGGAGCTGATCTTCAAAAAGCTTCTCCGTCTGGGCGGAAGCTACACGGAAAACGCTTCCACAGCAGAAGTGGTACAGGCTTCCGTAGAGGGAGTGGAGCAGCTGGAGACCTATTTTGGGGCGTATCTTCCCCAGTTCTTTTACAGCATGCTGGCCCCCGTCACCCTCTTTGTGACGCTCTCCTTCGTCAGCCTGCGGGCCGCCGTGGTCCTTCTCATCTGCGTGCCGCTCATTCCCCTTTCCATCGTGGCGGTGCAGAAATTCGCCAAAAAGCTCCTGGCAAAATACTGGGGGCAGTATACCAAGATGGGCGACGGCTTTCTGGAGAACCTGCAGGGCCTGACCACTCTGAAGGTCTATGAGGCGGACGGCTTCAAGCATGAAGAAATGAACGCAGAGGCGGAGCGCTTCCGCCGGATCACCATGAAGGTGCTGACCATGCAGCTCAACTCCATCACCATCATGGATCTGATCGCTTACGGCGGCGCGGCCTTGGGCGTTATCTTCGCGGCCCTGGAATTCCAGAGCGGGAGCACCGGCTTTACAGGGGCTTTCGCCATCATCATGCTGGCCGCGGAATTTTTCCTGCCCCTGCGCGCTCTTGGCTCGTTCTTCCATGTGGCCATGAACGGAATGGCCGCCAGCGACAGGATTTTTGCGCTTCTGGATCTGCCGGATCCCCCCGAAGCGGGAAACAGAGTGGGCGCGGAAACAACCATTGAAATGAAAGACCTCTCCTTCTCTTATGAGGAAGGCCGGGAGGTGCTTCATACGGTCAGCATGCGCTTCCCCGAAAAGCGCTTCACAGCCATCGTAGGCGAAAGCGGCTGCGGAAAATCCACCGCGGCGGCCCTTATTATGGGCATTCGGAGAGGATACTCCGGCAGCCTCACCATAGGCGGGGCCGATCTCAGCTCCATCTCGGAAAAAAGCCTCATGGAGACCGTCACCATGATCAGCATGGGAAGCTATATTTTCAAGGGAACTATCCGGGAAAATCTCGCCATGGGGAACCCTGGGGCGGGTGAAGAAACCCTGTGGGAAGCCCTCCGTCAGGTCAATCTGGCAGATTTCATCCGGACGGAAGGGGGGCTGGACATGCCCGTGGCGGAAAAGGGCTCCAACCTTTCCGGCGGTCAGTGCCAGCGGCTGGCTTTGGCCCGGGCCCTTCTCCACGATTCGCCCGTCTACATTTTCGATGAGGCCACCAGCAATATCGACGTGGAAAGCGAAAACGACATCATGAAGGCCCTCATCCGTCTGGCCGAGAGCAAGACCGTGATCCTGATCTCTCACAGGCTGGCCAACGTGACCGCCGCCCACAATATCTATGTTATGGAAAAGGGAGCCGTGACGGAAAGCGGAACCCATGAGGAACTCCTCAAAAAAGGAGGCCGGTACGCTTCGCTGTGGGAAACGCAGACCGGTCTGGAGCATTACGGAATAAACGGAGGAAAGGAGGCGGAGGCCGTATGAAAAAGAGAAGCTCATTCCAGATCATGCGCCGGCTCATCGGGCTGGTGGCCCCTCTGGCTCCCGTAATGGTCCTCGCTATTCTGATGGGAGTGGCTGGGTTTCTGACGGCGATCTTCATTACCGTCTTCGGCGGCTACGCTCTTCTGGACGCACTGGGGGAAAGCGTCTTCCTCCCTCTTCCCGTGCTTTTTGCCTGCGTGGCCGTCTTCGCGGTGACCCGCGGCTTCCTGCGCTACGGGGAGCAGGCCTGCAACCACTACATCGCCTTTAAGCTCCTGGCCCTCATCCGCGACAAGGTCTTCGGAGCCCTCCGCCGCTTGGCCCCCGCCAAGCTGGAGTGCCGCGACAAGGGAAACCTGATATCCATCATCACAAG
>URRG01000047.1 GCA_900550095.1 uncultured Oscillospiraceae bacterium | reverse complement strand
AGCCGGGGAGAAGTTCGGCTTTGCGATCCAGTATGAGGAGGCCCTCTTGGGGGGAAGCGCGATTGACGCGGCAGGAACCCCGCTTCCACAGGAGACCATCGACAAATGCAAAGCTGCGGACTCCACGCTGCTGGGTGCAGTGGGCGGCCCTAAGTGGGATTCCCTGCCCGGAGACAAACGGCCGGAAAAAGGCCTTCTGGGAATCCGGGAAGCTCTTGGGCTTTTTGCCAATCTGCGGCCGGCGGTAATTTTCCCTGAGCTGAAAGAGGCTTCTCCTTTGCGGGCGGATATCATCGGCGATAAGCTGGATATTATGGTAGTCCGGGAACTGACCGGCGGCATCTATTTCGGTGAACGGGGCCGCAAAACAATAGACGGTCAGGAAGCCGCCTATGATACAGAAATGTATTCCGTTCCGGAGATCGAACGTATCGCCCGGGTGGCATTCGATATGGCAAGAAAGCGCCAGAAGCGTCTTTGCAGCGTGGATAAAGCCAATGTGCTGGAAAGCTCCCGCCTATGGAGAGCTACCGTTGCCAGGATCGGAGCGGAGGAATATCCGGACGTGGAAATCACCAATATGTATGTGGATAACTGCGCCATGCAGCTTGTGCGCAATCCGGGCCAGTTCGATGTGATCGTCACCTCCAATATGTTCGGCGATATCCTTTCCGACGAGGCTTCCATGATCAGCGGAAGCATCGGCATGCTGGCAAGCGCCAGCCTGAGCGCCGGGAAATCTGGGCTTTATGAGCCGATCCACGGTTCCGCCCCGGACATCGCCGGCACAGGCAAAGCCAACCCCCTGGCTACGATCCTTTCCGGCGCTATGATGCTGAAGTATTCTCTGGATGAACCTAAAGCCGCTGAAGCTGTTGAAAAAGCCGTTTCCAAGGTGCTGAAAGAGGCCCGTACTCCGGATATCTATGTAGAAGGGTTCCGGAAAGTTTCCTGCGAGGAAATGGGCGATCTGGTCTGCGGAGCTTTGGAATAAACATATTCCGCGCCGCAGGCAGGCTCTTCACAACAGGACGGAGGCTTTTATCCTCCGTCCTGTTTCATATATTCCCCTGCGCCCGGCTGAAGATCGTACTGCTGCAAATTTTTTTAAAATACCTATTGCTTTTTTTGATCTATTGCTGTATACTATATCTTGCACTCAGGAAGTGAGTGTGTAAATGTAAATATCGCGGGGTGGAGCAGTTGGTAGCTCGTCGGGCTCATAACCCGAAGGTCGTAGGTTCAAGTCCTTCCCCCGCAACCAAACGAAAGCTGCATTTCAGAATTGGAATGCAGCTTTTATATTTGATATAATAATTTTTATGACCGTCATCTCTTGATCTTGGAGATGGAGGCACATAAAAATTTTCGTATTCAGGGAGAAAGAAATGCAAACAAATTATCACCAGAAAAAAGATGTCCCTCCCGGGCCCTCTGACAGCTCTCGGATGCTCTCGCCAAAGGACATAGAAGGGGCCGTTCTCGGCTTTGCTGTTGGCGACGCTCTGGGGGTGCCCGCTGAATTCATGAGCAGGGAACGGCTGAAACGCGATCCTGTAGCGGGAATGCGAGCCGGCGGTGTGCATAATCAGCCTGCAGGCACATGGTCCGACGATACGAGCATGACCTTATGCCTTATGGATTCCATTATGGAAAAAGGGATCGATTATGAGGATCAAATGTTCCGTTTTTCTAACTGGCTTTGGTATGCGGAAAACACAGCCCGCAATGAGGTTTTCGACGTAGGCGGTACCACAAAGCGCGCCATTTTTACATTTGCAAAAGGAATGCCTCCGTTAAAATGCGGCGAAACAGCGGATTTTTCCTGCGGAAACGGCTCTTTGATGAGAATGCTTCCAATAGCGCTTTATATTGCCGGCCAGTATAGGAACGCTGAACTGGATGACCGGGCCGCCGAAATAATCCACAATGCATCGAAGTGTACGCACGCGCATCCGCGCTGTCAAATGGCCTGCGGCATATACTGTTCCGTTGCGCTTCAGTTATGCATCGGAAGCGATCTGACGAGAGCCGTACGATCCGGCATTTTTTCCGCCTTATCGTATTATAAGAGCAAACCCGAGTTTTCAGGAACCTTCCATGAATTTGAATCGCTTACGGACATCGGTCTATGGAAAGAAAGCCAAATCAGCGGCAGCGGCTATGTCCTGCATACGCTGCAGGCGTCCCTATGGTGCCTGCTGACGACTTCGTGCTATGCGGATTGCGTACTCAAGGCCGTTCGTCTTGGAGAAGATACGGATACGACCGCTGCAGTTGCCGGCGGCCTTGCAGGGCTTTGGTACGGTTTGCAGTCAATACCGGAAAACTGGCTCCACGAACTTGCAAAATATAAGGAATTGAAGGACACATGCAATCGGTTTGCACATAGCTGTTTCAAAAGCGCCTCCAATGGAAACTGAGACGGTCAGACGGCCCAGCACAGCAGACAAAGAGAAAATTCAAAGGATACCGCCCCCTCCTGCCCGGCAATTCTGCGAGTTCCAACTGCATTTTGATCAGACCATGGCGCTCAACGTCAAAATAACGGCTTTCTTTTTCAAGTGTGTATACAGAAATACGCAGCAAAAAGGGGACCTCCCATACGGACGGTCCCCTTCTTATGCTTTGCGGCGGTTTGCTGCCTGAGCAGCGTCTCTTTTCAGAAAAGGATCGCTCGCCTCCGTTATTTCTGAAAAGCAGGATCCTCCAAAAGTCCTCTGAGGGCACGGACACAGCCTTCTATTCCCAAGCTGCCGCTGTCCAAAATAATATCGTAATTGCTGTAATCCATCCACTTTTTAGATGTATTCGCAAAATAGTAATTGGCGCGTTTTTTATCAAAACGCTTCATCACCGCTTCCGCATCCTTTTCACCGACGCCGTATTCCGCAACGGCCCGGCGCCGTTTGGCCTGCGGATCGGAGGAGCGGATAAAGGCCCGCACAACGCCGCTGTATTTTTTCAGCGCCTGGGAAGCGCAGTGCCCTAGGAATACCGCCGGTCCCCGGGCCGCCAGCTGCTGGATAGCCGCCTGCTCGGCCACGAAGATATGCCCTTCCTTCGTCAGAGCGTCCGTTTTGCCGGACTGCACCTGCCCCATCAAAAAAACCGTATACAGAAAACTGTTGCTCACCGTCTCCTCATACTGGTCTATCCCCTCTGGAGAGATATCGTATTTTTTCGACACTTCCTCGAGGACCTCCCGTCCATAGCAGGGCACTCCCGCGGCTTCCGCCAAACGGCGGGCGATCTCTGTGCCGCCGCTGCCGTATTCCCGTTCGATCGTAATATAGGATACCTTCATTCCGGCCATTTCTCTCTCCTCCCTCAGGATGCCTGTTCAAACTGGCTGTTATACAGATCCGCATAGAACCCGCCTTGAGCCAGAAGCGCATCGTGGGTCCCGCTTTCAATGATATCGCCGTCCTTCATCACCAGGATCAGATCCGCATTCTTGATGGTAGAAAGCCTGTGCGCGATGACAAAGGAAGTCCTACCCTTCATCAGCTCATCCATAGCCTTCTGGATCTGCAGCTCTGTTCTCGTATCCACGGAACTGGTGGCCTCATCCAAAATCAGCATGGGCTTATCGGCGATCATGGCCCGGGCGATCGTCAGCTGCTGCTTCTGCCCCTGGGAAAGATTCACCTGATCGTTGAGAACAGTGTCGTATCCATGAGGCAGTGTGCGGATAAAGTGATCCAGCCCCACCGCTTTGCAGGCAGCTTTCATCTTCTCGTCGGATACGTCTTCCGCGCAATAGACCAGATTTTCCCGAACCGTTCCCTCAAACAGCCATGTATCCTGCAGCACCATGCAGAACTGAGAATGTACGTCTTCGCGCCGCAGGCTGTCCGTAGGAATGCCGTCGATCCGGATCGTCCCGCCCTGGATCTCGTGGAACCGCATAAGAAGATTGACCATCGTGGTTTTTCCCGCTCCCGTAGGGCCGACGATGGCGATCTTCTGGCCCGGCTCCGCCTTGGCCGAAAAATCCTTGATCACGATCGTGTCGGAATCCTCATATCCAAAACGGACATGCTGAAACTCCACCTCGCCCTTTGCCTTTTCCAGCCTCTGTGTCTTGTTTCTTTCGTCCGCCATCTCTTCCGCTTCCAGAAACGCGAACACCCGCTCGCCCGCCGCAGCCGCGGACTGCAGCGCCTGCGCCGCCTGCGCTATCTGAGAAAGAGGCTGCGTAAAGTAACGGACATACATCATAAAGGCCACGATAACGCCGAAGGAAATCGTTCCGTTCATAGCGAGGACAGCTCCCACCACGCAGACCGCCACATACCCAAAATTGCCGATAAAGGTCATAAGCGGCATCATAAGGCCGGAAAGAGACTGGGCCTTAAAACCGCTGCTCCGCAGGCTTTCATTCATCTCCACAAAGGTCTTCCGGGCCGCCGCCTCTCCATTATACGCCTTCACCACCGTATGGCCGGTATAGATTTCCTCAATATGGCCGTTGATTTCGCCCAGATGCTCCTGCTGACGGGTAAAGTATTTCTGAGACCGGCTCATAATAGCCGTCATCAGCACAAACCCGACCAATGAGGCCGCAACGGCGGTGACGGTCATGACCGCATTCGTGCTCAGCATCATCACCAGAGAACCCACCAGCAGCGTCACCGCAGAGACCAGCATCCCCACACTCTGGTTCATGGACTGGCTGATGGTATCTACATCGTTGGTCACTCTGGAGAGAACGTCTCCCGTGGTCGTGCGGTTATAGAACCACATGGGCAGCCGGTTGATTTTGCGGGAGATATCGTTCCGCAGATTCTTCGACACCCTTTGGGTCACGGTAGCCATGACCCAGCCCTGCGTCAGAGAAAGCACAAGGCTCACGATATACAGCCCCACCAGCGTGAAGCAGATCCCCGCAACGCCCTCCATATCGATGCCCGCCAGAAGACCTTCCGTGATCAGATCCGTCAGATCCGAAAGCTTATCCGGGCCGATCAGCGTCATGACCGTGCCTCCCGCCGAACAGATCACGGCCGCTATCACGGCTCCCCAATATTTTCGGCAATAGCGGATCAGCTTGGCCCAGGCGCCCCTGAAATCCTTCGATTTTTCTCCCGGCCGGCCCATTCCCGGGCCTCCGGGGCCTCTGTGCCCGGCCCGCCGGCGGCCCTGACCAGCAGTATATTCCTCTTTAGCCATTATGCCAATTCCTCCTTTGACAGCTGCGAATATGCGATCTGCCGGTATACCTCACAGTTCTCCATCAATTCCTCGTGAGTCCCGACGCCCGCAATCTTCCCTTCATCCAGAACTACGATGCGGTCCGCATCCCGAATAGTGCCGATGCGCTGGGCTACAATGATTTTAGTGGCGCCCGCGCATTCCGTCTTCAGGGCTTCCCGGAGCTTTCGGTCTGTTTTGTAATCCAGCGCGGAAAAGGAGTCGTCAAAAATAAAGATTTCCGGACGGCGGCACACTGCGCGGGCAATGGAAAGCCTCTGCTTCTGGCCTCCTGAAAGATTCGAGCCGCCCTGCGCGATGTAGCCATCGTAGCTGCCCTCCATCTTTTCTACAAAATCCGCGGCCTGGGCCGTATATACCGCATCCACCACATCGGACTGGACCCCGTCCCTGCCGTTGTCTCCATAGGCGACATTGGATTTGACCGTTCCGGAAAACAAAACGGCCTTCTGAGACACGTAGCCGATTTTATTATGCAGGGCATACTGAGCATAGTCCTTCACATTGACGCCGTCTACCAGGACCTCGCCCTCCGTCGCGTCGTAAAAACGGGGGATCAGATTGACCACGGTGCTTTTCCCGCAGCCGGTGGAACCGATCAGGGCCACCGTTTCGCCTCTGCGCGCAGAAAAGCTGATATTCTGAAGCACATAGCCCTCTGCGTCCGGATACCGGAAGCTGACGTTCCTGAATTCCACTTCCCCCTGTGCGCCGGATGCGGAACCATCCTCCGTTCCGTCTATAATGGTGGGTTTCGTATCCAGGACCTCCATGATGCGCTTGGCCGATACGGAAGCGCGGGGCAGCATGATAAAGATCATAACCAGCATCATAAAGGCCATGACTACCTGCATCGCATAGGAAGAAAATACCACCATATCCGAAAAGAGCGCCAGCTTTTCCGTCATGGCCGCATTTTGGATCAGTACCGCGCCAAGCCAGTAGATAGCCAGGCTGAGCCCGTTCATGACCAGCTGGATGGCGGGCATAAGAGTCGCCATGACACGGTTGGCAAACAGCTGGGTCCCCATCAATTCACTGTTTGTCCTATCAAACTTCTCTTCCTGATACGACTCGGCATTGTATGCCCTCACAACCCGAAGGCCCGTGAGATTTTCCCGTGTGACACGGTTCAGATCGTCCGTTAGGCTCTGCAGGCGCTTAAATTTCGGCATGGCGAGCGCGATGCAGATCCCCACGATAACCAGCAGACAGACTACGGCAACGCCGGTGGACAAGGTCCACTGCCAGCTTTTATCCGCAATCTTCACGATGGCCCACACCGCCAGTATGGGGGCCTTCACAACGGCCTGCAGGCCCATTACCACCAGCATCTGGACCTGCATAATATCGTTTGTGGTGCGGGTAATGAGGCTGGCTGTGGAAAAGCCGCCGATCTCCTCCATAGAAAAAGACTGCACCTTGTCAAAAAGCTTCTGCCGGAGATTGGCGCCGAAGTCGGAAGCGATCCTTGAGGCCGCTACGGCGACCACTACAGCCGAGGCCAGGCTCCCCAAAGCACAGGCCAGCATTTTTCCGCCGGCTGTGAGGATATCGCCCATGGCGCTTCCCTCTGTCTGCACCAGCATGGTGATCTCCGACATGTAATCGGGAAGCTTCAGATCCAGCCAGACCTGTGCGACAATGAACAGCAGGCTGACGCAGGCAAGAAGCCAATCCCTTCTGCCCAGGTTTTTAAATAGTTTCAGCATTCCTGTTTTCTCCTTTTGTATAATCAGGCTCCCGCGCCGGAAAACGGCTCCCGGCGCCGCGGCAGATTCCTCTGCCTTACGTATGTCTCAGAGAACAAAAGGCTATTCGCAAAAGAAAAATCCGTTCAAATCCGTCTTTTCCCTTGAGAGCGCTCTGCCGCCCCGGCCCCCTATCTTTTTCTCCGTACCCTTGAACGCCGGTAAGCAAGAAGACTCCGCAGGCTTCCACGAAACCAGGCGCATTTTTCTTTTTAGCCGGTGAATAAACAGAGACAGCCGGAAGAGCGCTCCGCTCCTGTTCCCTTCCGCTGAAGAACAGTATAAAGATACGCCTGAAATCTAAACTGAAACGAAACGAAGCCGGCCAAATGTGAACGGCTCTGGAACGCAGCCTTTTTACGGCCTTCGAAACGCCGTATCTTCAGCCCCCCCCCCCGGCAGTGCGGGAAGCGAAACGGTAAATACCGTCGTATTTCCCGCACTTTGCGCAAAAACCTCCCCTCCGTGAAGCTCCACTATTCGCTTGACGATGGCAAGTCCTATACCGGTTCCCTCTGAAGCATGGGAGGCGTCCGCCTGGTAAAATTTCTGAAAGAGACGGTTTTTCTCCTCTTCGCGGATCGGCTCTCCCGTATTCTGAACAGATACCTTCAGGCAGGAAGCGTCCAAAGAGATCCGAATGCCGATCTCCCCCTTTTCCACAGAAAATTTAACGGCGTTATCCAGCAGATTGATCCAAACCTGCTTCAGGAACTCTTCGTTTCCCCTCCATTCGTATTCGCCGAATTCTGCATGGATATCCAGATTTTTCTTTTCCCATTTTCTTTCCAGCAGCAAAATGCAGCTTCGAATCTGCTCAGAAAGATTAAAGCTGGTAATGCCGGTGAGGATACTCTGATTTTCCACCTTCGCCAAATCCAGCACTTTGGTGGCCATTTCCGAAAGGCGGGAGGATTCCTCCACAATGATCCCCAAATATTCATCCCGGGTCTCCCGAGGAAGCTCTCCCTTCTGCAGAAGCCGTGCGAATCCCCGTATAGAGACTATGGGCGTTTTAAATTCGTGGGAAAAATTATTGACAAAATCAGAACGCAGCATTTCTGTGTTTTTCAGCTCAGAGGCCAGGGTATTGAAGCTCTGGGAAATCTCTCTGCCGATCCTTCCCTCTCCCAAATCCAACCTGGCTTCATAATCCCCCTTCGCAAGCCGTTCCATACCGCTGATGAGCTTGTTCAGCGGCTTCAGAGGAATCGTGCTCACAAGCCCGGCCACTAATGTGCCGACGACTACGCTGGCGGCGATGGTCACGGTAATGGATACCCCCAAGCTATAGCCGCCGGAATCCTGAAATACGCCCATCTGCGTCAGCAGAAAGACGATGAGCCCCACGGCAGCAGCCGTTATGACAAAGATACAGAAAACCACCATCGTGAAAAGGAACGTGAGCATGCCGCGCGGCGGCATTTTAGCTTTCCTCATGCTTTTTTCACCGCCTTATACCCAAGCCCCCGCACGGACTGGATCTCAAACTCGGGCCACCCTTCAAAGCGTTTGCGCAGTCTCCCGATATGAACAGTCACCGTCTCCCAGCCGGTATCGCTTTCCGCGCCCCAAATCTCATCCATCAGCTGTATCCGGGTGAATATTTTCCCCGGATAGGAAAGCAGCTTATACAGCAGAAGGAATTCTTTCTGGGGAAGCTCAATGGTATTCCCCTCTTTCGTCACCGTAAAGGAATCATAATCGAGCGTCACGTCTCCTACCGTAATTTTCCGCTCGCTGGCAATTTTGGCCCGGCGGAGAAGCGCCTTGATCCGGAGAAGCATCTCCTCTTCATCCACAGGCTTGGTCATGAAATCATCCGTTCCCGCCAGAAAACCTTTTTTCTTATCCGCGGGGAGCTGTTTGGCCGATACCATCAAAATAGGAAGCTCATTCTGTACGTTCCGCAATGTCTTTGTAAATTCATAACCATCCATTTCGGGCATCATGACGTCCAGCACGGCCAGGTCGATATGTTCCCGTTCCATGGCCTCCAAAGCCTCTATGCCGTTCCCCGCGTCCGTCACAATATAGTTTTCCGCCTCCAGAACGGCCCGCATCAGGCGGCGGGTGTTTTTGTCGTCGTCCACTACAAGAATATGAAACACAATCCATCACCTCTTACATTCCACAACGTTTTTCTTTTTCATCCATTCCCCCGTATATAAACGGCATCTCAAAATCTCCTTTGCTCAGGCTCCGGCAGGAAATCACCTGTATACGTATATCATACCAGCAAAAGACCGTATTACAAGCCACGGCCTCTCCTTCTGTTCCTCTTTTGCGGGAACGGTCCGGCAATTTTCTCCTCCGCTATGATCTGTGCTGTACAGCGGGGCCGCCTGATCCTGAACGGAAGCAAACCGGCACACATTCTCCATCTTCCTGCTTTCTGCCGGTTTTTATAAAACAGAAACCGGTTAAAAAATATTGTAGTAGGATCCTTTTTTACCCGCGTTACTTGCATTTGAACAGTATTGATATATAATGTAAATAAATCGTTAATTATTTCAGAAGGAGGGTCGCTCATGGCGCAAGGAAGAAAGCAGATCGAGGTGCAGCTGTTCCCAGACGGAAATATCCGTGTAGAAACGCATAATATCAAAGGAAAGCAGTGTTTGAAATACATGGAGCTTTTCGAGACCCTGCTGCAGGCTCAGGTGGTCGATTCCGCCTTTACGGACGACTATTACCGATCCGAAACCGCTTTGGAGACTTCAGAAGAAACGGAGATTTTCGCATGATTGAAATAAAGGCACGTGATAAAGCTATTTGCTGGGCGGCAATCGCAGTCTTCACCTTTTTTGCCCTTATCGGACTTTTGGCGATTACCCCTTCTGAAAGCACATTTTTTACTTTCTTTGTTATGGGATTCATCCCCCTGGTCATGTGGCTTATTCTGGGGGCTCTGGCGCGCAATAAAAGGATATGGGCTTTCTTTTTCGGCGCCCTTTCCGTATATATGCTCCTGACTGTTGTGACCAATAACAGGGATTTTTATAAAACCAACTCTTTTCTGACCATGGTAATTTATATATGCATACAAGCCTATATGATTTTCCCCTGCGTATACTGCATTGTCCGGTTCCGCAAACTGGCAGCTGCTTTTGCCTATGCATTTTCGCCCCAGGCCAAACAGATGAAAAAACAGAAGAAGCTGGACCTTTGGGAAGAGGAAATCAAAAAGAGCGCTCCCTCGCAGGCTACTCAAAGCCCCAAAGCCCAGCCCGCAGACATAAAAGAGGCCGTCTCCCAGATCCTGCAAAACCAGGATACCGCGGCACGATCCCAGAGCGTCCAAAACCCGCCCAATATTCCGGAACCGGCTCCCGCCGCGCCCGCCGGGGCAGAAAGCCTTCCCCAGGCCCCTTCGCCGAAGGAACCCCAGCCAGCCGGGAAGCTGGATGTCAACAGCTGCAGCGCCGACGCTCTTCTTTCTCTGCCGGGCATGTCTATTTCCGCAGCGCAGGCGGCGGTGGCTTCCAGAACAAAAGAGGGGCCGTACCGTTCTCCCGATGATTTTATCCGGCGGAACCAGATCAAGCCCCATTTTGCCGTGCA
>URRG01000046.1 GCA_900550095.1 uncultured Oscillospiraceae bacterium | reverse complement strand
TGGTTACTGGCTTTTCGGCAGTTTGGACTTCCAAAGTGGAAACATGATTTCGAGTGCTGCACCTTCGACCACTCGGACAACTCTCCATCATATTCACATATCTGCCGCAGCGGCTTATACAGCCGTTTTCTCTGAATCTGCGAACCGCAGATTCTATTGTAAGGAAAGCGCGGAAAAAAGTCAAGAAAAATCCGAAAATTCGCGGAAAGGCCGTATATACGGCTCCCTTCTTCCCGGAAATTCCGGATTTTCTTTTAAATGGAGCAGCTTGAGTATTCTGACGGGCTCCGGCGCCGGAACCCGGAAACGGCAGAATTCCCCTTAGGGAAGATACGCGGATCTGCAGTGAGCCTCCCTTGCCGGCAGCGCAGGTACCGCATCCTCTATTGTATTTTTAAATCTTTATTCCAGAGAGGGGGGATACCGCTTATTTAGAGCACATACGTCCCTTGCTTCCCGTTTACTTTGTATGCTTCAGAATGTGGAAATTTTGGAACAGATACACGCCGCCGGAGACGACGGCCAATATCGTGGACAAAAGCAGGAGTCCCCATTCCGCGCCGGAAAAAACAGCCTCTAATTCTGCTGGAAGGGCAAAATATCCCATAGAAGAAAGCTCCCGGATATATTCAAACAGGAACACAGCCACAAGGGCCACGATCTGGCTTACTGTTTTCGCCTTGCCCCAGTTGTTGGCAGCCAGAACCATTCCCCCTTCCGCCGCGATCAGACGGATGGAAGTCACCATAAATTCCCGGGCAACGATCAGAAGCACCATCCATACCGGAGCCAGCTCCAGCGAAACAAAACATACAAGAGCCGATATCACCAGAATTTTATCCGCCAGAGGATCCATAAATTGGCCGAAAGTGGTGATCTGGCCGTTTTTCCGGGCCAGCTTGCCGTCCAGGTGATCGGTGTAGGAGGCCGCGCCGAAGATCAGCCCGGCTATCAGGTAGTGGTGAGGAATCTGCGGCAGCAAAAGAAACAGGACAAAAAACGGTATCATTGCCACTCGAAGAAGAGTCAGCTTATTGGGAAGGTTCATCCAAATACCCCCTTACTCTACAACTTCTCCCATAAGATCGCAATCCATACACTCCGTAATTTTTACCTTCAGCATCTCTCCGTAACAGGGCCTTCTTCCGGCGGAAGTGAAGAAGATCTTTCCATCCACATCGGGAGCATCGGCGGCGCTGCGGCCGAACCAGCATTCGGCGTACCGGTCAAAGCCTTCTGTGAGAACCTCCACCGTCTGTCCGACGCGGCTTTCGCCCCATTCCTGCATGATGGACATCTGTTGCTCCATGATGATATCCATCCGTTCCTGCTTGACTTCCTCCGGGATCTGATTTTCCATCACAGCGGCGGCAGTCCCTTCTTCCTGGGAATAGGTGAAACAGCCCAGCCGTTCAAAGCGGATTTCCCTCACGAAGGCGCTCAGTTCTTCAAAATCCTCTTCCGTTTCTCCGGGGAAGCCCGTGATCATGGTAGTCCGCAGGACGACGCCCGGCACTTTTTCGCGGATTTTCCGGATCAGGGCCGTCAGCTCCTCCCGATTCCCTTTTCTCCGCATGGCGCCGAGCACCCTGCCGCTGCAGTGCTGCAGGGGCAGATCCATGTATTTGACGATCTTTTCCTCAGAAGCCATCACGTCCAGAAGCTCGTCGGTGATGGAATCCGGATAGCAGTAGAGCATCCGGATCCACCGCAGCCCGGAAACAGCGCAGAGCTTTTTCAGCAGTTCCGGCAGGGCAAGGCGGCCGTAGAGATCCCAGCCATAGCGGCTCGTATCCTGGGCGATGAGGATCAGCTCCTTGGCGCCGTCTGCAGCCAGCTTTTCCGCCTCGGCCACGATGCTTTCCATGGTGCGGCTGCGGTATCCGCCCCGGATCATGGGGATGGCGCAGTAAGCGCAGCGGTTGCTGCAGCCTTCTGCGATTTTCAGGTAGGCGAAATAGCTGGGCGTCCCCAGAATGCGCTCGCCCTCCATGGGAAGCAGGCGCTTTTCCGGGAAAACCTGGGGCTTTTTTTGCTGCAGGGCTTCTTCTACGATTTCCGCTATGCGTCCGTTGGCCCCGATGCCTGCCACAGCGTCCGCCTCGGGGAGCTCCTTCATGATCTCTTCCTTGTAGCGCTCTGCCAGACAGCCCGTGACGACGATGGCCTTTATGCGCCCTTCCTGCTTCAGTTTGGCCAGCTCCAGAATCTCGTCGATGGATTCCCTTTTGGCGGCCTCGATAAAGCCGCAGGTGTTCACGATGACCACGTCCGCCAGAGCGGCGTCATCCTTTATTTCATATCCGGCCTTCTGCAGAGCAGCGAGCATGATCTCAGCATCCACCTGGTTTTTGGCACAGCCAAGGCTGATCATTCCCACAGAACTGGGCATTCTTCCTCATCCTTATCTTCAGTATATTCAGGATATTCCCGTAATACGCCGCGGATATCCTCAAACCGGTACCCCAGGCGCTGCAAAGCGGCGACCGTGCGCCGCCTGCCTTTTTCATCCCCCAGATACCGGGCGTATTTCCGTTCCACAAGCTCTTCTATCGCTTCCTGAGGCGGACGGGCAAATTCTTCCGCCGCCGCTTCCGCCAGTTCGCGGCCTATCCCCCGGCGGCAGAGCTCCTGCCGCACCCGGCTTTTAGAAAAGCCTTTGCGGAAGGAAAGCTCTTCCGCAAAGCGGCGGGCATAGTCCCCGTCGTCCACAAGGCCCAGCTCCTCCATACGCCCGGCTGTTTCTTTGGCCGCTTCCCTTCCGGATTCCCGGGAAAGCCGGTCTTCCAGCTCTTTTTTGGAATAGGAGCGGTATTCCAAAAGGGTGAGGGCTTTTTCCCCCGCCCGTTTCAGCCGGCTTTTCCGAAGGAGCTCTTCCATCCGCTCCTCCGGGATATCCGTTCCGGGCCGGAGTTTTTCCGAAAGGGCGACTTCCGTCAGGATGCGCAGGCCGGAGCCGTCCTCAAAATATAAGACCGAAAAGCCCCGCCTGCGGGGCTCAATGGATGTGAGCAGCATCTTTAGTCCGCCTCAATATCCAGGCTGGCCTTTCCGCGCCCTTTTCCGGAGGAAGCCGGTGCGGGAGAGGCCGCAGGCTGAGGGGCGGGAGCAGCCGCCGGCGCCACGGGTTTGGCGGGCGAAGCGTTGGGAGAGGTCTTGGTATACAGGCGGCCCACATTGGCTTTCACCTTTTCCTCCACCTCGGAGGCTATGGCGGCGTTTTCGGGGTTTTTCAAAAATTCCTTCACGTTGTCCCGGCCCTGGCCCAGACGGTTCTGGTTATAGGAGAACCAAGCGCCGCTCTTCTGGATGACGTCCAGCTTAACGGCCAGATCCAGAAGCTCTCCCGCCCGGGAGATGCCCTGCCCGTACATCACGTCGAACTCCGCTTCCCGGAAGGGGGGAGCGATCTTGTTTTTGACCACCTTCGCCCTTGTGCGGGAACCGATCTGCTCGGTGCCGCTCTTCAGCGTCTCGATCTTGCGGATGTCGATGCGCACAGAGGAATAAAATTTCAAAGCGCGGCCTCCCGGGGTGACCTCCGGGTTGCCGTACATCACGCCCACCTTCTCGCGCAGCTGGTTGATGAAAATCGCCACGCAGGCGGATTTGGAGATAGCGCCCGCCAGCTTCCGCAGAGCCTGGCTCATCAGGCGGGCCTGCAGGCCTACGTGGCTGTCTCCCATCTCGCCCTCGATCTCCGCCCGGGGCACAAGGGCCGCCACGGAGTCCACCACGATCACGTCGATGGCGTTGGAACGGACAAGCGCCTCGGTGATCTCCAGCGCCTGCTCGCCCGTATCCGGCTGGGAAACCAGGAGGGAATCCACATCCACGCCCAAAGCCCTTGCGTATACGGGATCCAGCGCGTGTTCCACGTCGATGAAGGCGGCGTTTCCTCCTTTTTTCTGGCCCTCCGCTATGCAGTGCAGCGCAAGGGTCGTCTTGCCGGAGCTTTCAGGCCCGTAGATCTCCGTGATCCTTCCCCTGGGAAGCCCCCCGATGCCCAGAGCCAGATCCAGCGACAGGGAGCCTGTGGAAATAGCCTCCACCTGCATGGCCTGATTCTGCCCCAGGCGCATGACGGCGCCCTTCCCGAATTGTTTTTCTATCTGTGCGATGGCTGTTTCCAGCGCGCTGTTCCGATCGGCAGCCGCCATACTTCACAACTCCTTTTTCTGCTTTATGTCCAAATGTTCAGCTTTATGTCCGCTTTCCGGATTTTGACCGCTCTTCGGCCAGCCCGCCGCAGAAGCTGCAGAAACCGCAGAGCCGCGGGCCGCTGCGCCTGCCCTCCGCGAGGGGAAACGAGACGGCTTCTCCCTGCCGCCGGCACAAAAGGCGGAAAAGCCGAAGCCTTTTTCCGGTTACTTCCTTTGTTTCCCCCTTGAAACGGTCCGGGTTCCCTTCCGGCGAAACTGGAACTGTGCGCTCTGCTTACAGGTTGCATTTCTGTATTTCCGCGCTTTCGCTCTTTCACGCTTCCAAGCTTCCGTGTTTCGGCAAATCCTAGACCAAACACCGCGCATCCGGTCTGCAGCCGCGGTCCGGCATACGCGCGGCCCTTTCTTTACATGAGGGGAACCATGCATACATTATACCGGATTTCTCACCTGAAAGCAATAGATTTCCCTGAAAAATTCGAACGTGTGTTTGAATTTTCCGTATCAGCGAAAGCCGGCCACCACTCGGTCCAGCCCGCTGAAATCCCTGAGGATGGAAATCTCCCGCAGCCCCGCTTGCTGAAACAGGGCGGAAACCGCTTCGCTCTGGTTTTCCCCGATCTCCACGGCGCAGACTCCGCCAGGCAAAAGCCGGGGGATCCACAGCCGCGCGATAGCCCGGTAAAAGCGCAGCCCGTCGTTCCCGCCATCCAAGGCGGAAAGGGGCTCTTTTTGCACTTCCGGCTGCAGCCGGGGGATTTCCCCGGCCTCCACATAGGGTGGATTGGAGACCAAGGCTGAAAGCCCGGAAAATCCTTCCGCCGTCTTCGAAGAGAGGATATCCGCCCGCAGGGGAATCACCTCCCGGCCTGTGGCGCGGATATTTTCCAGCAGATACCCGTAGGCTTCGGGAAACTTTTCCACCGCCGTTATCCGAGACTGTGGAAATTCCCCCTTGAGGGCCAGGGCTACCGCCCCCGTCCCGGAGCAGAGGTCGGCTATCTGCGGCGTTTCCGGCAGATACCCCTTTTCCCGCTGCAACAGGAGCCTCTCCGCCGCCGCGTCCACAAGAAGCTCCGTCTCTTCCCGGGGCACCAGGACGCCTTCGCCCACCCTCAGCTCCATGCCGTAAAAGGGCCAGCTCCCCAGAAGGTACTGGAGCGGCGTCCGTTCCGCCCGCTTCGAGAGAAGGGAACGGAGCTCCTCCGCCTTTTCCTGGGATGGGATCTCCTCCCCGTAGAGGGCCAACTCCCGGCGGCCCATGGAGAATACCTTTTCAAAGAGGCACAACGCGTCGAAGGCAGGGCTTTCAAGCTCTGCCTTCTGAAGCTCCTTTTTGGCAAGGAGATACAATTCTTTATATGTAAGCTTATATGCGAGCTTATATGCAAGCGATCCAGATAGGGGGGGAGAGGGATTTGACCCCGCCCGGCCCCCGGTGCTGGTTTCCGCCCCGCCTTCTGCAGCTTCTGGGCTCTCCGCCCTCTTTTTTTCCCGGGATGAATTCACGGTCTTCCCGCCTTTCTCTGGATTTCGCTGTTTCCCGCCCGCCGGAATACCGAACCATCGGCCGCTGGGCCGGACGGATCCGGCTAAAGAGGACGGCGTCAGCGCCGGATCAGATCCTCGCCGTTTTCGGGGATCACATCCTTCAGGGCGGCGATGGCCACCTCGATCATGCTGTCGTCCGGCTCCTGGGTGGTGATATGCTGCATCCACATGCCGGGGGCGGAAATGATGCGCGTGACCCAGTTTTCGTATTTTCCGCAGACGCGGATGAGCTCATACCCCACAGCAACTACGGCGGGGATACAGAGAAGCTTCACCGCCGTGCGCAGGAAGGGGTTGGAAAAGGGGATGAAAAAGCCTATGACGATGCCGAGAAGAAGCATGATGATCATGAAGCTCGTCCCGCAGCGGGGGTGGAACCGGCGGTATTTCCGCACGTTTTCCACTGTGAGTTCCTCGCCGTTTTCATAGCAGAAAATGCTTTTGTGTTCGGCCCCGTGGTACTGGAAGACCCGGTGCATATAAGGGACCTTGGAGCAGAAAAAGATGTAGAGCACAAAAATCAGGATACGCATAACGCCTTCCGCCAGGGAACGCCATGCGGCAAGGGCAGGGGCCGCGCCTTCTCCCGCCAGAAGCACCGCGCCGTTCCACAGAAGGGTGGGGAGGAAGAAAAACAGGGCGATTGCCAAAATCACGCCCAAAAAGCCCGCCGCCCACATGACGGCCTGGGTCACTTTATCTCCAAAATGCTTTTCCATCCACAGGTCGAATTTGGAGGGCTCCTCCTCTTCCTCGCCCAGCTCGGCCTTTTCAGCCGAAAGGCTCAGGGCCTTGAAGCCCACGGAGAGGGAATCCGCCAGGCCCCCGATCCCCCGCAGAAGGGGGATGCGCCAAAGTGCGCTTTTATCCCGCAGATAGCTTTTTTCCATTTCCTGGATCTCGATTTCCCCGGAAGGGAGGCGGACGGCCACCGTGGTTTTTTTCGGGCCCCGCATGAGAATCCCTTCCATCAGGGCCTGGCCGCCGATGGAGGTGATCCGTTTGGTGCGGGCCGCGGGAACTTTGGGATCCTCAAAGTCCTTTTTTGAGGCCGCTTTTTCGGCCTCCGGGGAGGCCGTCTCTTCCAGAGGCCGGGCAGCTTCCCCGGCGGGCGTATATTCCTGCTGTATCTGCTGCATATGCTGCATGTGCTGCATGGTCACAGTTCCTTTCCTTCCTCCGGCATCGTCGCCGGAGCGGCGGGCATGGCCGGGATGCTGATCGTCACCGCCGTGCCGATGCCTTCATGGCTTTCGATTTCCAGGCTCCCCTTATGGAGAGCCATTATTTCATCCGCCAGAGCCAGGCCTATGCCCGAGCCCCGGACAGTCTGATTCGCCTTATAAAATTTCTTTTTCACGTTAGGCAGGTGCTCGGCGGGGATCCCGCAGCCCGTATCGCTGATGATGATGCGGATCACGCCGTTTTCCTCCTGGGCGATGACGTTGATGGTGCCGCCCTTGCCGGTATATTTCAGGGCGTTGTCAATGATATTGACAAACACCTGCCGCAGGCGGTTCACGTCGCCCATCACGGGGGAGAGCATCTCCGGCTCCTCATAGAGAAGGAATTTTCCTTCGGAGGCGGCCCTTTCGCTGAACATGTACACGGCTTCGCCCAGCTCCGCGAGGATATCGATTTTTTCCAGGATCAGGGTCATGCGGCCGTTCTGCATCCGGGAAAAATCCAGAAGCTCCTCCACCAGGCCCGAAAGGCGCTCGCTTTCCCGGATGATGACCCCCATGCCCCGGTCCGTGGTCTCCTTATCCTCCCCGGCAGTGTTGGTGAGCGTTTCAGCCCAGCCTTTTATGGCCGTCAGGGGTGTGCGGAGCTCATGGGAGACGGAGGAGATGAAGTCGTTTTTCATCTTTTCCGAAGCGCCCAGCTCCACCGCCATTTCGTTGATGGTGTCGCAGAGAACGCCGATTTCGTCGTCCCGGCTTTTTTCGATGCGGGCGGAAAAATCCCCCTGGGCGATACGCCGGGCGATATCCCCGATCTTTTTGATGGGGGACAAAATGGAGCGGATGAAGGAATAGCTGGAGATAATGATCACCAGGATGATCAGGATTCCCACGCAGCTGAGAAAGGCTATGACCGTCATCACCTGCTGATCCGCCGGCTCCAGAGATACTACGTAGCGGACGGCGCCCACTATGCTGCCCATGTTGTTGCGCACGACACGGGTCACGGCCATCACTTTTTCCCCGCTGGTGAGGCGGCCCGCCCAGCTGCCGAAATTGTCGGAGCTTTGAAGGGCCTCCTCGTAATCCGGCATAGGCTGGGTGTCGTCCGGCGCGAAGCCCATGGAGGTGATGAGGATTTTCCCCGTGGAGTTGAAAACCATCAGCTCCATTTTCTCTTTATCGGTGAAGTTCTCCACATAATTGCGCGCCACGGTGTTGAATTCGGAGGAGGAGCTTCTTCCATAATCGGAAAACACGTTGGTAAGCTCCCCGGAACGGCCGTCCAGCGTGGCCTGGATGCTGCTGTAAATAGAGCCGCGGATCACAAAGGAAAGGACGACCACCACCACGACCAGGATCAGGAGGATGATCCCTAGGCTGTTTACAAGCCACCTGCGGGCGATGCCGTTCATATTCATGCCGCCGTCCTCTTCCGCCGGCGAATCCCTTCGGATCTCATCCTCTTCCATCACTGGCCGTCACCTCCTTTTCGAGAGCGCTTTTCCATATCCCGCCCCGTACCCAGCCCGCAGGCGCCGGAGCCGGATGCAGGGGGGCTGCAGCCTTGGCTGCTCCGTATTTCTGTCTTTCCGCTTTACCGCGTCCCGCGGCCCCGCCCTTTCACCGCTTTTCTTCTTTCGCCGGGAAGCCGCCGCGGACACGCCGTTTTGCGGCCTGTTCAGCCGCTGTATGGGGGAGTCGAACCCTTGCTATGCGGATATGACGGAAACGTATCGCACGACGCCGGCTTTTCATTGTGCCTTCCAGCGGCTGAATTTCCGGCGGCTTTTGTATGTCTGCCGCCTTCGTCCGCAGGTTTCGGATTTTCATGCTTTCAAGCTTCCAGGTTTTCAGGTTTCCACACTCTCATGAACTTAGGCTCTCGGGCTCACAGGCTTTCAGTCTTTCGGGAGTCAAGCCTCCCATTTATAGCCCAGGCCCCAGACGGTGATGATGTGCCGGGGATTGCTGGGCTCGTCCTCTATTTTCATGCGCAGCCTGCGGATATTCACATCCACGATTTTTTCTTCCCCGTAATAGGATTCGCCCCATACGTGCTTCAGGATATCCGTCCGGTCCAGAGCGGCGCCGGGATTGGAGAAGAAATACTCCATGATCTGGAATTCTACCTGGGTCAGCTCGATGGGAGCCCCCCGCTTTAAAAGGGTCCTGCTGCGGAGGTTCAGCACGAAGTCCCCTGCGGCGAGCTCCTCCTTAAAATCGTTTTCCGTGCGCACCTGGGCCAGGGCCACCCGGCGGTAGACCGCGTCCACACGGGCCACCAGCTCGCTGGGGCTGAAGGGCTTCGTCACGTAGTCGTCGGCGCCCATCATCAGGCCGCTGACCTTATCCATCTCCTGGGTCTTGGCCGTCAGCATGATGATGCCGATAGAGCCGCTCTTTTCCCGCAGGTACCGGCAGACGGCCAGGCCGTCCATGCTTCCGGGCATCATGATATCCAGAACGGCTACGTCGATCACACCCTTTTCTCTTTCGTATACCTCCACGGCTTCCTCCCCGCTGGAGGCCTCAAAGGTGTCGTATCCCGCCCGCCGCAGGTTGATCACCACAAATTCGCGGATGGCCTGCTCGTCCTCCGCGACCAGGATTTTTTTCATACGTCCCACTCCTCTCATGTGCTTGCCTTCCGGCCCTCCCTGCCGTCTGTTTTCAGCCAAGGGCCGGGCTCGAACCGGTTTTCCCGGGAAATATGCCTTTCTTCCCGCGCCGTCATTCCTGCTTCACAAGACGGAAGCTGTTGCGCACGTCGCTGTCGCTCATGGAAAGATCGTCCTGAGGGGAAAGATTCCTGGCGGCATATACCAGGCTGTTGTTGTCCACCAGCTCATAATAGCCGGTGGCGTCTTTTCCGGATGCCCACTGTTTTTCCGTAAATACCCGGATCTGCAGCAAAGGCTTCCCCTTCCCGGCCTTTTGGTTTTTCAGCGGATCTTCCTCCTCCCACCGGTAGAAGGTCATGGAACGGCTGTCCGCTGTGTATTCGGTGGTAATGGCGCCCTTCCACATATCCGGGATCAGGAACCAGTATTCATCCATGCTGTTCGTCACCGTGCTCATAACGCGTTCCAGCGTGTTGGCAGCGGCGTCGTAGCGCATCCAGTCCGTCACATAGGAGGTTTCCCCGGCGGTTTGGGCCGTAAAGCCCGGCAGTATGGTGGCTATGGGGAGCTCTATGATGCTGTCCCCGTTTACATCCCGGCTGAGGACGCTGTTGGTTCTCACAGTAAAGGAGACGGTTTGGTGCTTTTCATCCAAAAGGGGAGCCTTCAGATCGCTCTCTTCCTGGTTCCAGTAGACGACCTCCGTCACATACCCGGCGTTGCTGCGCGCCCCGTCCAGCACTACGCCGTACTGAAATTCGTTCAGAAGGCCTATCTGCATGTTCATATAGCGGGTGACGGTCTTATCCATCTGCGCCGTTCCCATGATTTCGATGGCTCCCGAACGGATCCGGAACAGGCTGGAAAGCGCCGGCTGCTCGCCCAGCGCTACATTGGCGGTGAAAATCTCGTCGAAGCCGTCCCCGTCGAAATCCGCCACTGCCATTTGGGAATAGGGCTGATCCAGGTTCAGCTCCTTCATTTTTTTCTTTTCCGCTTCCACGGAGTAGACGCATAAGGTGGTAGAGCCTGTCTGCGAGCTGCCCCAGCCTATAATCA
>URRG01000045.1 GCA_900550095.1 uncultured Oscillospiraceae bacterium | reverse complement strand
GGCGGGCTTTTATTCTATTTCACTAATTCTTTACACAGATTTTTTCTCTTTTCATCCCTGCGGGAGATCTTGTTTTTGTCCCCTCACTATGCTATAGTTAAATCGATTCAATTACACAGTGGCTTTTTCTTCTCTCACGGGTTATACAAGGCTTACAGGGGAAAAAGCTTGGAAGCATTTGTTTTATTTTCCAAGAAAGAAGGCTGTAAACAATGAAGCAAGAATTCCACGCAGGCAACCGCCGCCGTCTTTACGAGGGGCTCGCCCCCAATTCCCTGCTGCTGCTTTTTTCCGGCATGGAGCTGAGGAAGACCAACGATGAATACTATCCCTTCTATACAGACCGGAACTTCTACTATCTCACCGGGCTGGACAGCAAGGATTTCGTCCTTCTGGCCATGAAGGATTCCTCCGGAAGCGTAGAGGAAAGGGTTTATATCCTGCCCCCCGATCCCATGCAGGAGCGGTGGACCGGCGTGCGTATAAAGCCCGCAGAGGCAGAGGAGCTTTCCGGCATCCACGATATCCGCTTCGTAGAGGCCTTCTCTGCGGATGTCCACAATCTGGCTGTCAGCGGCCGTTTTGAGAACCTGTATCTGGATCTGTTCCGCGTGAGCCCCCAGGATACGGACCGCCCGGCCCATCGCTTCCTGCGGCTGGCCCAGAAGGAATATCCCTTCCTGTGCGTCAAGAACGCCAACACCCTGATCCGCCGCCTGCGCACCATCAAGCAGCCCTGCGAGATCGAGGCCATGCGCAAGGCGGAGACTATCACACGGGACGGCATCACCGCCATGATGAAGGCTTCCCGGCCCGGCATGTACGAATACCAGTATAAGGCCGAATTTGACCGGGCGCTGGGCCAGCACGGCCCTCAGGGACCCGCGTTCCCCTCCATCATTTCCGCCGGCAAAAACAATTTCTGCATCCATTATTATTCCTATAAAGGCCAGGCTCAGGACGGCGATATGATCCTCAACGACGTGGGCGCCCAGTACGACAGCCTCATGACGGACGTTTCCCGCGGCTGGCCCTGCAATGGCCGGTATTCCGACAAGCAGCGCCTTCTGTATACCTGCGCGCTGAACACCTCCAACCACATGTTTGAAATCATCCGCCCCGGCATGAAGATGGCGGACGTGGACGCTACCGTCCGCCGTTTCAACGCAGAACAGCTGAAGGACGCGGGCGTACTGGATTCCGTGGATAAAATCGGAACCTATATGTGGCACGGCGGCGCCCATCATGTAGGCTACGACGTTCACGACGTGGTGGAAACGCCCGAGGTCATCGCCCCCGGCATGGTCTTCTGCGTGGACGTGGGCATCTACCACGAGGAGTGGGGCATCGGCTTCCGCCTGGAGGACAACTGCCTCGTGACGGAGGACGGCTGCGAGAACCTCTCCGCGATCACCCCCAGGACCATCGAAGAGATCGAAGACACCATGTGCAAGGGCATCCGCTGAGAACATCGGTTCTGCGCGGTCCCGCTCTTTTTCCGTCAATCTCTTTACCGGCTGCGGCAGACGCGGGAACTCAGCCGCAAACATAAGCGAGGGTGAACATATACAATGGAACAGGCAATCATGTGGATCATGGCGGCAGGGGCCGTCATCGGCGGGCTGGACAGGCTCTTCGGCGGCCGTCTGGGCCTTGGCGGGAAATTTGAAGAGGGATTTCTCTATCTGGGGCCCACCGCCCTTTCCATGGCGGGCATCATCTGCCTGGCCCCTCTGATCTCCTCGGGGCTCCAATACTCTGTGGCTCCCCTCTGCGAGGCCGTGGGGGTGGATCCGGCACTGCTGGGGGGCATCCTGGCCATCGACATGGGGGGCTACCAGCTTTCCGTGGATCTGGCACGTGACCCCCTCATCGGAAGCTACACGGGTATCATCGTGGCCGCCATATTCGGCTGCACCATCACCTTTACCATCCCCATGGGCATCGGCATCATCGACGCTCAGGACCGTCCGCTTTTCGCAAGGGGCATTCTCCTAGGCTTGGCAGCCATGCCTGTGGCCCTGGTGGCCGGGGGGCTTTTCTGCGGCCTGTCCATCGACGCGATCCTCCGGCAGAACCTGCCCGTGGTCCTTCTGGCGGCCCTGTTCCTCCTGGGCATATGGAAAAAGCCGGAGCAGATGATCCGCGGCTTCTCTGTTTTCGCCGCCTGCATCCGGTTCCTTATCACGGTGGGGCTGGTTTTGGGCGCCGTCCAGTATATGACGGGCTATACCATCATTCCGGGCATGGCCCCGCTGGAAGAGGCCATGGCTGTAGTTTCCTCCATTGGGATCGTTATGCTGGGGAGCCTGCCCGTATCTGAAATCCTTCAGCGTGTGCTGCGCCGGCCCTTCTCCTGGGCCGGAAGAAAAGCGGGCGTCAACGAGGCCAGTGTGGCCGGGCTATTGATCGGCATGGTGAGCGTCGTACCCGTTCTCACCATGCTGCATCAGATGGACACCCGCGGAAAGATCGTAAACGTGGCCTTCCTTGTGAGCGCCGCCTCTGCCCTGGCGGCGCATCTGGGCTTTGCCATGGGGACGGAGCCCCACCTGGCGGTGGCCCTGCTGGCGGCAAAATGCATCGGCGGCGCGGCGGGAGCCTTGGTCGCCCTGGCGGCTACCCGGACGAAAAAAGCCGCTCCTGCAGGAAACGGACAGCCGGGAGGCCCGGAACGGTCCGCCGCACCGGAGCTTACCAACGGCGAAAAGGCCGCTTTGTAACCACGGAGCCCCTTTGCACAGGTTCCTCCGCAGGTTTTTTTGCAGCTTTCAAGCTTCCCGGTCTCCCAGCCTCTACAGCAGTCGGCAAATGCGGCCTGCGGCTGGAAATCCTTGCCCGGGCTTTTTTCGGCAAGGAAAACCGGATTCTATGCCTGATCCTGTCCCTATTACTGGGCCGCATACACAGCGGCCTGCCGTTTCGCCTTCAAGCCCCACCTCCTTTGCCGGAGGTGGGGCTTTTTGCTTTCCCGGAAGCCCCGATTCGATTGCTGGGGCGGGGTTCCCGCGCTCCCGTTTCCTTCCGCGAAATGCCCAAAAAAGCGCGAGGATTTTCTCCGCGGTCTCCCTTGACTTTTCTTTCAGCCATGTGATAGAGTTGTACTGAAATGTTAAGAAACAAAATACATATTAAGAGATTTCTTAACTACCGTACAGAAACTCTTCCGGGCGTATGCCCGGCGGCAAACAAAGAGCAAACAAAGGAGGAGATCTTTCATGAAGCAGGCAAAAATGCATATTGAGAAAAATTTCAAGCTGGCTGAAGTGGATAAGCGCATCTACAGCTCGTTCCTGGAGCATCTGGGCCGTGCCATCTACACCGGCATCTATGAGCCCGGCCATCCTGCGGCGGACGAGAACGGCTTCCGCAGGGACGTTCTGGAGCTGATCCGCGAGCTGAACGTTTCCCATGTCCGCTATCCCGGCGGAAACTTCCTTTCCGGCTACAGCTGGAAGGACGGCGTAGGCCCCAAAGAGGACCGCCCCCGCCGTCTGGATCTGGCCTGGCACACCATCGAAAGCAATCAGTTCGGCATCGACGAATTCGTGGATTGGTCCAAGAAATCCGGCACCGAGATCATGGGCGCCGTAAACATGGGCACGGGAACCCCCAAAGAAGCCGGCGAGCTCCTGGAATACTGCAACTATCCCGGAGGCACCTACTGGAGCGATCTGCGCGCCAAAAACGGGCACAAGGAGCCCCATGATATCAAGCTCTGGTGCATCGGAAACGAGATGGACGGCTCCTGGCAGATCTGCCATCTGGACGCGGACGACTACGGCAAAAAGGCTCTGGAGACCGCTAAAATCATGAAGTGGATCGACCCCGAGGTGGAGCTTGTGGTCTGCGGCAGCGCCACCACCCTGCAGGAGACCTTCCCGGAGTGGGACCGCAAGGTTCTGGAATACACCTATGAAAAGGCCGATTACCTTTCCCTGCACAGGTATTACGAAAACGAAGGCAACGACTTCGACTTCCTCGCTTCCTTCGTGGATATGGACCGCTTCATCAACACCATTGCCGGCACTGCCGACTATGTAAAGGCTTTGAAGCGCAGCGACAAGACCATGTACCTCTCCTTCGATGAGTGGAACGTGTGGTATCAGCACAACCAGAAGGAACACGACTGGATGGAAGCTCCCGAGATTCTGGAGGACCGGTATTCCCTTTTGGACGCCTTGGTGTTCTCGGGCATGGGCATGACCCTCATCAATCATGCCGACCGGGTAAAGATCGCCTGCCTGGCTCAGCTTGTAAACGTAATCGCTCCCATCTTCACCGAGAAGAACGGCCGCGTGATCCGGCAGACCATCTTCTATCCCTTCCAGTATCTTTCCACCTACGGCCGCGGTATGGCGCTGAAACCCGTAGTAGTGGCCCCCACTGCTGAAAGCCGCTACGGCGAGACGCCTCTGCTCCACTCCAGCGTAGTGTTTGACGAAGAGAAAAAGCAGGTAAATGTGTTCTGCCTGAACCTTTCCGACGACGAGATGGAATTGGATCTGGATATGCGCTCCTTCGGCAAGCTCTCCATGATTGAGCACCTGGAGCTTTCCGGCCCCGATCTCAACGCCGTGAACACCTTTGATCAGCCGGATACGGTAACTATGAAGGCTGTGGAAAATCTTTCCGGCTCCTTTGAGGCCTGCAAGATGGTTCTGCCCAAGTATTCCTGGCATGTGCTCCGCTTCCAGTGCGAGGAATAAGCTTTTCGGGCTTTTTGATTTAAGCTTCCTTTAGGCAGATAACAGGAATCTATACAGGCAAAAGCCGCATAAACGGCTTTTGCCTGTTTTCTCATCGGTAGGTAGGGGCTTTCTTCCCAAAAGCCCCCGCGGAAAACGAGGTGAAACATGAGAGAACTTCTCAATACGGAAGAAACCGTCCGTTTCTGCAAGGCCCTCAGCTCTCCCCTGCGGGTAGAGATGCTCCAGTATATCCTGGCCCACGAGGAGACCAGCCCCAACGACCTGGGCGAAGCCTTTGGCGTCAGCCGGGCAGCCGTCACCCAGAATCTGCGGCTCCTCACGGAAGCGGGTCTGGTGAGCCTCTGCTCCTATAACAGCCGGGCCAGCCAGAAAAAGACCTGCTTCCTGCGGGACAACAAATTTGTCATCACCCTGGGGGAACGCTTCGGGGCGGACACCGTCTATCAGGCGGAGATCCCCATCGGCCAGTATACGGATTACCGCGTCTTTCCCACCTGCGGCATCGCCACCCCGGAATTCCTCATCGGCAAGCTGGACGATCCCCGCTATTTCGATTCCCCCCAGCGGACGGAGGCCGGGATCCTCTGGCTGATGAAGGGCTATGTGGAATACAGGCTCCCCAATTACCTGAAGGAAAATCAGAGGCCCACGGAGCTGCAGATTTCTCTGGAGCTTTCCTCTGAGGCCCCGGGCGTTTCCTCCAACTGGCCCAGCGATATCTCCTTCTGGCTCAACGATATCCTTCTCTGCAGCTGGACCAGCCCCGGCGATTTCGGCGAAAAGAGAGGCATCTTCGCCCCGGACTGGTGGAGCTCCGGCTGGAACCAGTACGGCCTGCTGAAGCTCCTCACCGTCAGCGGGGAAGGCACCTTCATGGACGGCCGCAAAATGAGCGGTCTCACCATCCACGATCTTTCCCTTTCCTATAAAAGCGAGATGCGTTTCCGCATCGGCGTGCCCGATACGGCCAAAAATATAGGCGGCATGACCATTTTTGGGAAGGGCTTCGGCAATTACGACCAGAATATACGCATGCGGCTCATTTTTGAGACGCTGCCGGAGATGCAGGAACCAGATTGACGGAGACTATCGGAGCGGCCTTTTACAGTTACATAAAACGATCCTATCTCCTCTTCCGGATACAGGTCGGCACACCGCCCACCGTATCCCTGAAGAGGAGATTTTTAATGTGTGTGCATCTGCCCGTATATGATTTTTCCTAATTTTATACTATATTTCCATATACTCTGCAATATTTTCCGCTGCTCGTTTGTTTCTATACTATAAGTAGTTTTTATTTTGGGAGGATTTTACTATGCGAGCTCGCTCAAAGAAATGGATCACAGCCCTCTGTATCCTTGCCGTAGGCATAGCGGTGGGGCTCAACCTTCTTTTTTCCCGCGACCTGCTCCCCTCCGGGGATAACCTGTGGACGCCCCCGGCCGAAAAAACGGCTGAACCGCCGGCTTCAAAGCCTTCTTCCGCAGCGGCCAGCATGGTTTTCCCTGAAAACAGCACGGGCCCCGTTATTGAAAAAGAAAAATCCGTGGATATCGAAAACGTGCAGTATACGGTAGACAGCGTAGACATTTCTAAAAAACCGGAAAAATTTCCCATCCCCCAGTATATGGAGGAGGGGGATATGCAATACCCTACTGCAGACGGCCGTATAGAATACGTTACTGCAGATGAAAACGGCGTCATACAAAATGAATTTTCGTACGTGGATATTTGTTTTACCATAGAAAACAATTCCTCAGAACTAAAAGATGATCTTTCATTTCTGAATTATTATCTATATGTATACGATAAGGAAAGCGGCAAACTTGTTCAGCAAGCCGAGGTCTGCACTATGGATATCAACGAGGAAAACAAATACAGTAAAGATTATTATCTATACCAGCTTCAGCCGGGTGAAAAAATTACGGCCCATTTGGGATATATCCTTGACGACGATTGTTTACATAGTACAAAGGCAAACAACCTCGTGCTGAACGTGAATACCATTGGCATTATGGCCCAAAGCGACCTCATCAAAAACATCCTGCTGAACGACATGATAGAAGCCGGACTTTGAATTTTCAGCGGGGGAAAGGAGGGAGGCTCCATATGAAAGCGATTCTGAAGCAGGAACTGAAAAGGGCCTTTACAAGCCGGGGATTTTTTCTCGCGGTTCTGCTGGGCGCTGTGCTGGCCGTATCCCATATTTTTATGTTTGTAATCCCCCAGGCCTCTCAGCTGGAAGCTTACATGGAGGCAGACAAGCCCATGCTGTATCCGGGATGGCTGTTTTCCGTCTGGCTGGGCGGCAATTCCTACAGTGTCCAGTCCTTCCTGCTTCTCCTTTTGATTCCTTTCCTGGCGGTTCTTCCCTTCGGGGACTCCTTTTTCACAGACGTTACCCGCGGCTTCGCTAAAAATATATACATACGGGTAAACCGGAAAAGTTATATCCTCTCAAAGCTGGCCGCGGTATTCCTCTCAGGCGGAACCGCCGTCATATTTCCTTACGCGCTGAATTTTCTGGTTTCCGCCCTCTTTCTTCCCTCTTTGAAGCCCGAGCCCGCCACGGCTCTTTCCGCTATTTCCGAAAGCAGTATGCTGGGGGAACTCTACTATTCCCAGCCTTTTCTGTATCTGGCGCTGTATGCCGCGGTCATCTTTGCGTTTGGCGGCCTCTTCGCCGCATCGGCCCTGGCCTTCAGCTACATTTTTGAATACCGTATCGTCGTAATGCTGGCGCCCTTCCTCCTGAATCTTTTCGTATTCTCCCTTTCCAATCTGACGTCCTCCAATCCGTGGGCGCCCGCTTATTTTCTGAATCCATCCTATTCGGAAGCCTGCGCTCCGGCGATTTTTACGGAGATGTTCCTGCTGGCCCTGTTTACAGCGATAGGATTCGTATACAGGGGGATCCGCAATGACGTATTCTGAAAAAAGAAACGCCCTGCCTCCGGCTGTCCCCGCTTTCGGCCTGTGCGGCCTTCTGCTTGCCGGGGCTTCCTACCTCAACATTGCCCTCCAGCGCAATATCGAAAGGCGGGCAGGAGCCGTCCCCTGCCTGGCCGACTATTTTGTTTCTCAAAAATCCAATTTTTATTTCCTGTTCCTTATCCTTCCTCTGTTCCTGTGTTTCCTGACATTTCTTATGCGGCACGATTTCCTCACTGTTTTTATTCTGCGGTCGGGCAGCCGAAAACGCCTCTGGCTGAAACAGGCGGGGCTGATCGTTCAATATGGGGGCGCCGCGTCCCTGCTGTACACAGCTGTAACGGGAGCGGCAGGAAGCCTGTTTTCCCAGCAATATATCAACTGGCAGAGCGCGGAAAGCTTTTATTTCCTCACAGGCCACGGGATCCTTTCCCTTCCCCTTTGGGAAGTGGCGGCCTGCTTTTTTCTTTCCTGCTTTTTTGCATACGCCGCCGCCGGGCTCCTGCTGATTCTTGTCTGGTGGATAACAAACCATGCCGCCCTGGGCTGGCTGGCGGTCATACTCCTCTGCGGGTGGGACAGCATGATGCCCGGCTCCCCTGTCTTTCTCGGCCTGGGTTCCCTCTCCTATTCGCAATGGCAGTGCGGAGCAGCGGTAAGAAATACAGGTATTCTGCTTCTTCTGCAGCTGGCCCTGTTTTTCGCCGGGATAAAATATGCTGATCGAAAGGATTTTCTGGGAGATGGATACGTATAAGGCGTTCCGAAAAAGCATAGCGCACGATCTTCACGCGGGGCTTCTGCAGAACTGGAAGCGGTATGCCGCGCTTGCCGCGGCGGCTTCCTTCGCATGCGCTTTTTTCTATCATTGGTGCGGTGTGGTTTCCGCCTCCCGCCCCATAGGAGCGGTCCCTTCCTTCGGCGACTACCTGTGCTTTCTTATGAGCGGCATGAAACCCTATGCATACGGAGATTCCTCCTTCGAGATCAATGCCCTGTGGCTTCTGCTCTTTGCCGGGCTTGGCTATATCGTATGCGATTACCCTCTCCGCGATATAAAAGGGTTCGGGCAGCAAATCCTGCTCCGTTCCCAATCCAGGATGGTGTGGTGGGGAAGCAAATGCGTGTGGTGTTTCCTGAGCGTCTGCGTATTTTATACCGTCTTGGCGATAATCTGCTTTTTAGCGGCCCTTTTTACCGGTTCCCTCTCCATCCTGCCGAATGCAGAACTGCAGGAAGCCGTTCTCGAGCTTCCCATTCGGGAGCTCTCAGCCGGGGAGTTTCTCGCGGCGGCCGTGGCCGTCCCTTTTCTCGTCTCTGTTTCCCTGACATGGCTGCAGACGGCGGTCTCCCTTACGGCGGCCCCTCTTGCAGGTTTTATAGGAATCGTCGCTCTGCTGGCCTGCTCCGTCTATTATCCGTCTTCGTTTCTTCCCGGGAATTTTCTCATGCTCCTGCGGTTTGAAGCTGTTTCCTCCTGCACAGGCGGGGCCGGCTGGACCATACCGGAAGCGTGCCTGTTTTCCGCCCTTACGGCGGCGGTGGCGCTTCTTCTAGGAAGCTGGGCCGCCAAACGAAAAGATATCCTATCCTGATTCAGGATGTACAGGGGAGTTTTTTATATGTATCTGGAAATGAAAAACGTATCCAAAACAATCGGAAAAACGCAGGTCCTCACAAATATTTCCCTGGGGATGGAAAGAGGCCGAATCTACGGCCTGCGGGGAAAAAACGGCTCCGGGAAAACGATGCTCATGAGAGCCGTCTGCGGGTTGATCCGGCCCACTGAGGGAAGCATCTCCATCGATGGTGAAATTCTCGGGAAGGATATATCCTTCCCCCGCAGCATAGGGGCTCTCATCGAATCCCCCGGCTTTATACACGGCTACAGCGGCTACAAAAATTTAGAGACGCTGGCGTCCATACGGGGCGTCATCAGCGGGCAGGAAATTGAAGAGTGTATGACCGAGCTGGGGCTGGAACCATCCGATCCAAAAAAATTCAAAAAGTACTCGCTGGGGATGAAACAAAAGCTGGGAATCATAGCGGCTACTATGGAAAACCCCGATATCATCGTTCTGGACGAGCCCATCAACGCCCTTGACGAAAAAAGCGTCGAAGCCGTCAAACGGCTTGCCCTCCGCCACAGAGAACGGGGAGCCCTTATCCTCATCTCCTGCCACGACAGGGACGAGCTGGAATTTCTCTCCGATGAAATTTTCTGCATAGAAAACGGAACCGTTTGCGGCCATTACCTGGTGGAAGACGCGGACGGAAGGACGCCCGAAACAGAAGGGCGGGGCGAGATGCAAAAAACGCGGAATCCCTACGCGAAAATCCAGGCGGAGGAAACACACCATGAAACATAAACGCAATAAACGGCGGCGGATACTCCAGATATCCATATGCTGCTTCGTTTTGCTCTGCGCCGCCCTTTACTGGCGGGGATATACGGCGGTCAATCAGAAATATCCCGCGCCGGAGACGGAAACGTATTCAATAGAGCAGCCCGCCCCTTATGAAGGGGCCGAAATCACGGTCACGGGAAGCCGGTTCATGTCCCAGAAAGAAGCTGAGCAAATTTTTGCCGACGAATTCTCTTTAGGATATGACCTGAAATGCATCGTGGTAGAGCTGACCGTAACAAACCCGGGACCTGAAGAGATTACAGTGGATCTGACGCCGCTGGCCCTTACCTCTGGGGCTTGGGAAAACGGCATCAATCTGGTGGGATTTATGGAACTGAACATGCCTCCCGCCGCGCTGAACGCCGTTCTGCAGTCAGGGGATTCTCTTCGGATGCAGCTTCCTTTCACCATGCTTTCCCAGCATTTCAAGCCGGATTCCTGGAAAGATGTGGAAAACCGGGATTTTTCCTTGGAATTTTCTTTATATCCTGTAAAAATAACTCCTCCGGCAAAGTAACTTCGCCAGCATCCATTGTTGGAAAAAGGATGCAATGCTTTGATGGATTC
>URRG01000044.1 GCA_900550095.1 uncultured Oscillospiraceae bacterium | reverse complement strand
AGGGGCGGGCGTCAAGAATGCGGGGCTGCTTCGCCTGTATGCGCAAAGCGGGGCTGCGGGGATTATGTTTCGGGAAAGAGGGTGCTTTCTCTGTGAGAGATTCCAGGGAAAAACGTTCCGGAAGAAAAGGCCGGGGCGAAGATAGGAACGCGCCGCCGGGAGGCATTCTGCAGAGACTGGGAGGGACGCTGCTTCGGACCGCAGCGGAAGGAGCCAGAATGGAATTCAGAGGCAACCGGGAGGTGGTTCTGGAGGATTGCCGGGGGATTTTGGAATACGACACGGATGTAGTCCGCGTCAGAGTGGGAAAGCTGATCGTACGGTTTACAGGGAGAGGGCTGACGATCAAATGTATGACGGCGGATTCCATGGTGGTGGAGGGGTTCATCACCGGCATGGAGTTTATGGTCTGAAAAAAGGGGGAGAACAGGATGCTGGTTGGACTTGTGAGGTATCTGCGGGGAAGTGTGCAGTTTTCTATAGAGGGGTCGCCCGAGCGCTTCTACAACCAGTGCGCAAAACAGGGAATCCCTCTTTGGGGCATGCATGCAGGCGGCAGGCATACGGCTTTCGCCGCCGCCTCCCAATATCCCCGGCTGCGCCAGTACGCCCGCAGGTCAGGCTGCAGGCTGCGCCTGCAGAAAAAACAGGGGCTGCCTTTCCGGATTTCTTTTATGCGAAAGCGCAAGGGCATACCCGCAGGGATTCTGCTGTCCGTATGTCTGGTGCTTTTTCTTTCCTCCAGGGTGTGGAGCATCGAAGTGAGCGGCTGCGGGAAAATCCGTGAGGAGGAATTCAGGGCCGCCTGTCAGGAAGCCGGCCTCAGTCTGGGAATGGCGAAATCCGAGCTGGATCCCCATAAGATGCAGCAGAGGCTCATGCAGAAATTCCCCGAAATCTCATGGCTCACTGTGAACACCAGCGGAAGCGCCGTTCATATCCAGCTGACAGAGGGCGTAGAAAAGCCGGAAATGACGGATACGGAGCATGTGGGCAATATGAAGGCGGCTGTGGCAGGGCAGGTTTTGCGCATAGAAGTGTTTTCCGGCAAGGCGGCGGTTACGGCTGGAGAGGCGGTAGCCCCCGGCCAGCTTCTGATCAGCGGTACTGTGGAAAACGGGGCCTCGCCTGCCGTCCGTGCGGACGGCAGGGTCATTGCGAAGACCTCCCGCACATTTTCGGCAGAGATACCGCTTGTGGAGGAGACAAAGACCTATACGGGTGAGACTGTGACGAGAAGAAGCCTGCACATATTCGGAATCCCGATTCCCATGAGCCTGACAACAGCTCCCACGGAAGGGGACTGGGAGCGTTCCGGTTCGGTGACAGTCCTGAAGGCGAACGGCAGCCGGCTCCCTGTTTACTGGACGGAAGAAGTGTGGAAAAAGGTGGAAAGAGGGCAGAGAGAACGGAGCCGGGAGGAAGCTGAAGAGCTGGCCAGGAAGGAGATAGCAGAGCAGGAGAAGGAGATCAGCGAGCTGAAAATTCTGGAGCAGGATGAACAATTTGAGATCCGCGGGCAGACGCTCTATTGCACTGTGAACATAATCTGTGAGGAAAATATAGCAATACAGTCGGAAATTCTCATAAAATAACCAAATAATTTCATGATAATTTTTAAACGAGAACGGGTGACGGAGCAAAGAAAATATGCTATAATCTATCTTGATAAAATATAAACAACATGAATAATAGTTTTTACCGTTTCTGGATATCCTGTACAAAAAAGAAGAGCAGATAGGGCTCTGCATTTTTAGATCTGCAGGAGGGTCGAACGTTGGAGCTTCCAGACGCACAGTCTGCGGTTTTGCAGAGGAAAGAATGTTTATCAAAATGGGAGATTACAGAAAATGACAGAAAAGAAAGTGAGTTTTGACCGGCTGGAGCAGGCGGTGGCCCTGTTCGGCAGCTTTGATGAAAACGTTAAGCTCATATCGAAGACATATAATGTGGCTGTTACCAGCCGGGGCGGGGAGATCCGCATCGCAGGGGAGCCGGAAGAAGTCGAAAAAGCCTCCAGGGTGATCGAAAGCCTGCTTGAGCTGGTCAACAGAGGAGAAGCCCTCAACGATCAGAATATCCGCTACTGCATGGCATTGGTGGAGGAAGGGGCCGAGGAAAAGCTGTCGGCCCTTGCGGGGGATTGTATCTGCATCACCAGCCGCGGGAAGCCGGTGAAGCCCAAAACTCTGGGGCAGAAGCGTTACTGCACCGCCATCAAGGAGCATACCATCACCATCGGTGTGGGCCCCGCCGGCACTGGAAAGACATATCTGGCTGTGGCTCTGGCTGTTTCGGCCTTCAGGGCCCAGCAGGTCAACCGGATCATTCTGACCCGGCCCGCTGTGGAAGCGGGAGAGAAGCTGGGCTTCCTGCCCGGGGATCTGCAGCAGAAGGTGGATCCCTATCTGCGGCCCCTCTACGACGCCCTGTTTGATATGCTGGGAGCAGAAACTTACCAGAAATATGTGGAAAAGGGAAATATTGAGGTGGCCCCCCTTGCGTATATGCGCGGCCGAACATTGGATGACAGCTTTATCATCCTGGACGAGGCTCAGAACACCACGCAGGAGCAGATGAAGATGTTCCTGACGCGTTTGGGCTTTAACTCCAAAATGGTCATCACAGGAGATATCACCCAGATCGATCTTCCGGACGGACGCCGGTCCGGCCTGAAGGAAGTCATGCATATACTCAAAGGGATCGACGATATCGCTCAGGTTCGGTTCGACGAGAAGGATGTGGTCCGCCACAGGCTGGTGCAGGATATTATAAAGGCGTATGCAAAAGCGGAATCCAGACGCTGATTCCCGCTTTCTTAAAGCTTTCAGGCAAAGGGACAGTTGTGACATAAAAACCAGATAAAACGGCATAGCGGCCGGAATAAAACAGCCGCATATGGGCGGCGGAAAGGTATGGTACAGGGTATGGAAAAAATCAGAGTTATCATCGACAACACACAGAAAGAGGTAGATCCCTACCGGCATGAGGATGCTTGTGCGGCGCTGCTGCAACGCGGTGCTCCGGATGGAGAATTTTCCGTATCCGGCGGAGATCAGCGTGACCTTTGTGAACAATAAGCAGATCCATGAGCTGAACCGCCAGTATCGGGACAGGGACATGCCCACGGATGTGCTTTCCTTCCCCATGGGGGAAAACGGCGTCTATGATGAGAACCACGACACGGGCGCTAAAATTTTGGGAGATATCGTGATTTCTATGGAAAAGGCGGTGGAGCAGGCGAATCGGTACGGCCACAGTCTTGAGCGCGAGGTGGGGTATTTGACGGCCCATTCCATGCTTCATCTGCTTGGGTATGACCATGAGACCTCCGCTCTGGATAAAATGCATATGCGGGAAAAGGAAGAGCGCATCATGACCCAGCTGGGGCTTCCCGGCAGTGCAGCCAGCTATTTTATGGATGACGACGACTGAGGCGGAAGAGGATTTTCCGCAGCAGCATAAAAGATCGAAGAAAAGGAGCGCTATGGGCATCAGACGGTTTATAAAAGGGTTCGGCTATGCTTTTTCCGGCATATTGCGCTGTATCTGTGAAGAGCGCAATATGCGCATCCACACAGCCGCAGTGTTCTATGTGCTGCTTTTCGCACCCTTTTTTCATTTGACCAGGGCAGAATGGGCGATACTGTTTTTGACGATGGCCCTAGTCCTGGCGGCGGAATGTGTGAACACTGCTTTGGAACGGCTCTGTGACCGGGTGGGGAAGGAGTTCAGCCCTCTTGTAAAAGCCGCGAAGGATATTGCTGCCGGGGCTGTTCTGATCTGCGCCGCGGCAGCTCTTGCCGTAGCGGTTTGCCTGTTTTGGCGGCCTGAGGTGTTTCCGGAAATAGCCGCCTGGTTTTCGGAGCGTCCCTGGTCTCTTGCGGTCCTGCTCCTTTCGGCGGTCTGCCTGTTTATGTATTGCTTTTGGGGCGTTCCGGGTCTGCGGGGCAGAAAGGGCAGGCCATGACCCTGGCCGCAAGGCAGGTTCTTTTTAATAAGCCTGGGGAAGGTCCTCGGGCCAGTTGTTTATATATGTACCCTATTTTCAGAAAAACGGGCGGAGAAGGCCTTTTGGAAAGCATCCCGGCCGCGGGAAATTCCTGGAAGGCTTTGTGATACTAGAAGGCTGTGTCAGATCGTTTTGGCCCGCGGCCCTCTCTTTCTATGACATGCGCTTCATGTTTTTCTGCGGGCAGGGTAGGAAAGTCAGAGGAAATGTACTTGAATAATTTGGATATATATACGGATATGCCAAAGGGGCGGACAGCCTTCATCGCCATTGTGGGGCGGCCCAATGTGGGGAAATCTTCCCTTCTGAACCGTATGCTGGGTCAGAAGGTAGCCATTGTGAGCCGCAAGCCCCAGACCACACGCACCAGGATCATGGGCGTTCTTACAGAAGGCGAGGATCAGCTGGTCTTTATCGATACGCCGGGGCTTCACCGGCCCAAAAGCCGGCTGGGTGAATATATGGTCCGTTCAGTGACGGAATCCGTTGCGGGAGTGGACGCCTGTCTGCTGGTAGCGGAGGCTGGGAAGCCCATATCTCAGGCGGACCGAGATCTGATCGAGAGGTTCAAGAGCATGTCTCTTCCGGCGGTTCTGGCCATAAATAAGATCGATCTTCTGGAGGATAAATCGCCTCTTATGGCGCAGATGGCGGAATTTTCACAGCTGTATGATTTTGAAGCTGTGGTGCCCGTATCCGCGGAGGATGGAAACGGCGTGAAGGACGGGCTCCTTCCGGAACTGAAAAAGCTGTGCCAGCCGGGAGGGCATATGTTCCCCGACGATACGCTTACCGATCAGCCCGAAAGAGTCTTGGCGGCGGAGATCATCCGTGAAAAGCTCCTGCGCCTTCTGGAAGGGGAGGTTCCTCACGGCGCGGCCGTTTTTGTGGAGCGCATGCGCGAGCGGGAGAACAGCGATATCACAGATATCGACGCCACGATTTTCTGTGAACGGGAGAGCCATAAGGGTATTATTATCGGGAAGGGCGGTGCCATGCTGAAAAAGGTTGGGAGCTATTCCCGGGCGGACATGGAGCGCTTTTTCGGCTGCAGGATCAATTTGAAACTGTGGGTCAAGGTACGGGAAGACTGGCGTAATCGGGAAGGACTTCTGCGCAGCTTAGGCTACGATAAAACGGATTTTGGAGTCTGAGCTTCCCCATGGATTCCGTCTTATGTATTTTATAAAACTACAAAAGCCGTATTTTACAAATAAGGATTACAATATTTCCCTCACATACCCCGAAAAAAGAAAGGCAATACTTTTTTTAGAGGTCGGTTCTGCCTTCGTGCATAGAATGGTAACAGGAATGCCGAATGGCAATAGGCCGTAAACGGCGTTTTCTTGGAAAGGGGTTGCGGGTAATGGATGAAAAGACAGCGTGGGATTGTTTTGCGCACAGCGGAAGTGTGCAGGATTATCTGATTTACAGCCAGTGCAAATTTTCCAGCGGGGCGGCAGAGCGCACAGGAGCCGTCTCGGATGTTTCCGGGGAAAAGGAGAGGCCCGATGCATATCGAAACAGACGGATTGGTGATAGGGGAAAAATCCATCGGGGAGAGTGACCGTCTGGTGACGGTCCTCACCCGGGAGGAGGGCCTTCTGCGGGCCTTTGCCCGGCAGGCAAACCGCTTTCGCAGCCAGAGGTTTTTCGGTACGCAGCTTCTCTGCTATTCCCGCTTTCAGATTTATAAAGGGCGGGATGCATACATAATCGACGAAGCCCAGGCGCAGGAGCTGTTTTTCGACCTGCGCCGGGATATAGACCGGCTTTCTCTTGCTCAGTATTTTTGTGAACTGGCGTCGGTGCTTGCCCCGCAGGAAGCGCCGGCGGGGGATTTTTTACGTTTGTTTTTGAACGCCCTGCACTATCTGAGCCGGGGGAACCGGCCTCTTTTGATTCTCAAGGCAGTGGTGGAGATGCGCTCGCTTTCTTTGGCGGGCTTTATGCCGGATCTGGTGGCCTGCCGCCGGTGTGGTCGGTATGAAGCGCCGGAAATGTGGTTTTATCCCCGGGAGGGAGTCATAAGCTGCCCGGAATGCGGCAGAAAAGAGCCGCTGCGTTCGCCCTACAGGGTCCTTCCGCCAGGCGTTCTCATGGGGCTTCGCCACACGGTCTATGCGGATCTGGAAAAGCTTTTTGGGTTTTCTCTTTCTGCCGGCGGGCAGAAACTTTTGGCGAAGGTTTCTGAAGAATATACGCTGAACACTCTGGAAAGAGGCTTCAAGACCCTGGATTTTTTCCATGATGTCTATATGGAGCCGGAAGGATCGGCCAAAATCGAAAACCCCGGAACATCTGGAGAAAGCGGCAAAAATCGTGTTTGAGAGAGCTGCCTGTTCTGTCTGTCCTTTTATGGAGGAACGCGCGGCTGGATTGTGATTGTTTGAGGTTTTTATATATGGAATATACGCATACTGCGCGTACGGCGCGCACAGCACATACAGAATATGATGTCAAACGAAGCTGCCATGTTTTGGAACTGGATAAGATCTTGAAGCTTTTGGCAGAAGAAACTGCCTGTGAGGATGCGGCTTCTCTGGCTCTTTCTCTGGCGCCCTGCTCCTCTCTGATGGAGGTCAACCGCCTTTTGGCAGAAACTGGAGAAGCCCATTCTCTTATGGCCCGGTTCGGCGCCCCTTCCTTCGGCGGGCTGAAAAATATCGTCTCTACCCTCCGCAGGGCGGAGGCGGGCGGGCTGCTCACTATGGGCGAACTGCTGCAGGTGGCTCAGGTCCTGCGGACGATACGTGGGATTGTGGAGTGGCGCAGCCGCAGCGAAGGGGTAGGGGGCGTTTTAGACGACCGTTTCCATATGCTGATGCCCAATAAATATTTGGAGGAGCGGATTTTTTCCTCTATCCTCTCTGAAGAGGAGATGGCGGATAACGCTTCGCCGGAGCTTGCTTCCATCCGCAGAAAGATTCGCGGCGCTTCCCTTCGGGCCAGAGAGCAGCTGGATAAGATGATCCGTTCCCCCTATTATCAGAAGTATCTGCAGGATCCTATTGTGACCATGCGTTCCGGCCGTTTTGTTGTGCCCGTAAAGGCAGAATGCCGTGGGGAAGTCCCCGGCCTTGTGCACGATACTTCATCCAGCGGCGCCACAGTGTTTGTGGAGCCCTTGGCAGTAGTAGAGGCCAACAACGAGATCCGGGTGCTGCTTTCCAGGGAAAAGGCGGAAATTGACCGCATACTGGCGGAGCTTTCCGGGGAGGCGGGCAGCTTTGCCAGCGCCGTTATCAGCAGCTACACTATGGCTGTGCAGCTGAACTTGATTTTTGCCAAGGCTAATCTGGGATATAAAATGAAGGCTACTATTCCCCTTGTGAACGATGAGGGGATCATAGATCTGAAAAAAGCAAGGCACCCCTTGATATCCAAGGATGCTGTGGTCCCCACTAATATTGAGCTGGGAACCCGTTTCGATACTCTGGTGATCACCGGCCCCAATACCGGCGGCAAGACGGTCTCTCTGAAGACCATCGGCTTGATGTGCCTGATGGCTATGTGCGGCCTGATGCTGCCTGTGGCGGACGAGAGCCGTGTTTCCGTCTTTGATACGGTTCTGGCTGATATAGGGGACGAGCAGAGCATCGAACAGTCCCTTTCCACCTTTTCCGCCCATATGACGAACATCATCGGTATTGTGAAGGAAGCGAATGAAAAAAGCCTTGTGCTTCTGGATGAGCTGGGCGCGGGCACCGATCCGGTGGAAGGCGCGGCTCTGGCTACGGCTCTTTTGGAGGCTTTGCGCCTGCAGGGGTGCCGCATAGCGGCCACCACCCATTATGCGGAGCTAAAAGCCTACGCTTTACAGACCCCTGGCGTGGAAAATGCTTGCTGTGAGTTTGATGTTGCCACCCTGCGGCCCACATACAGGCTGCTGATCGGTGTTCCCGGCCGTTCCAACGCCTTTGCCATCTGTCTCCGTCTTGGTATGGAGGATCGCATCGTGGAGCGGGCCAAAGAATTTGTTTCCAGCGAAAATACTCGGTTTGAAGATGTGGTGGAGCAGCTGGAAAGCAATCGTCAGGCTCTGGAACAGGAGCGCGCAGAAGCCAGGGAAGCTCTTCGCAAGGCTCAGGAAGCCCTGAAGGAGGCAGAGGAGAAACGGGAAAAGCTGGAGGCCGGTGCTGAGCGGGAGATGGAAGAAGCCCGCCGCAGAGCCTCTGAGCTTGTGGCCAGGACGAGAGGGCAGATTGACGCCCTGATGAACGAAATGGAGGAGGCCCGCCGGCAGCAGAACAAACTTCTTTCAGCGGAGCAGAAGGCTCGGATCAAGGGCGGGCTTCGCCGTCTGGAAGATGCGGCGGATCCCGTCCGGGAACGATCCGAAGAGGAATATGAACTCCCTCGCCCCCTGAAGCCGGGGGACAGCGTCCTCATTTATGATATCGATAAAAAGGCCACTGTGCTGGAGGTGCCGGAAAAGGGGCCTGTCCTGGTGCAGGCGGGCATTTTGCGCACAAGAGTGCCGGTCAAGAATCTGCGCCTTTTGAAGCAGGAAAAGGTGAAGGCTCCCAAAGGGAGGAATATTCCCCGTTCCAGTGGAAGCACAGGGCTTCGCTCAGCCAGGGCTTCCATGGAATTGGATCTCCGTGGTCAGACTACCGACGAAGCTCTTCTGAATGTGGATCGCTTTATCGACAGCGCCCTTATGGCGGGGCTTCATCAGGTGACGATCATCCATGGAAAAGGGACGGGAGCACTTCGTGCGGCCGTGCAGGCCCATCTGAAGAACCATCCTTCTGTGAAAAATTACAGACTGGGGGTTTTCGGAGAAGGCGAAAACGGCGTTACTATTGCTGAGCTGAAATAAAAATTCGTATTATGATGAATCTTTTGCTGTTTTGTGCAGCGCTAGAGATACAACGGCCCCGGGATATCTGCAGTCGAGCCAGATCCCGGGGCGTTCTTTTAAACAGAAAGGGGAGGAATTTGTATGGGAGGAACGTTGCCCGTAAGGGATTCCACGGAAGATATAAGACTCCGGGAACTCTGCCGGGACATTTTTGAATGGGGAAGGGAACGGAACTTCAGCGGTGTTATGTTGGTAAAGCGAGGAGGAGCAGAAGTATTTTCCGATGCGTGCGGTTTTGCCCACAGGGGTTTTCGTATTCCGAACCGTATGGATATCCGGTTTGATACGGCCTCCATAACAAAGGTTTTTACAGCGGCAGCCGTTCTGCAGGCTGTAGAGAACGGCCTGTTCGGACTGCGGGACAGGGTCACGGATCTGGTGGATCTGCGTGGGACTGCGATTCCGGCGGATGTGGAAATCTTCCATCTGCTGACACACACCTCGGGAATCGCCGATGACGCCGACGAAGAAGCGGGGGAAAGCTACAGCGATCTATTTCGGGAATCTCCCAATTACGCCATCCGGGAATGCAGGGATTTCCTGAAAAACTTTGCATATAAGGAGCCGCTTTTCCCAGCCGGGACAAATGTCCGGTATAACAACTGCGCTTTTGTGCTGTTGGGATTAGCTATAGAGAATACCTCCGGCATCCCGTACCGCCGATATGCAGAAGAGCATGTGTTTCGCCCAGCGGGAATGCTGGATACGGAATTCTGCTCTATGGATGGAATTCATGAAAATGTGGCCGAGGGTTATCCCACCGTTTTCCACAAAGCTGCAGACGGATGTGAAAAAGCTGCCGGCTATAAAAAGAATATCTATTCCTATCCCCCGATCGGCACACCGGACGGCGGCGCATATACCACAGCGGAGGATTTGAACCGTTTTCTTTCGGCTGTGCGGGAGGGGAGGCTCTTTTCCCGGAAAGCAGTTGAGCAATTTCTGCAGCCGCAGATCCCCTTTTCCAGGCCTTATAGCCATACGGATGTGCCTGGAGCCCTTTGGAAAACGGGCTATGCGTTTGAATTCCTTCAGGTGGACGGCGAAACCTTTGTTATGTATAAGGACGGCGTCAACGACGGCGTGGCGGGAATATTTGCTTTTTATCCCTTTGCGGACATGACTCTGACCATCCTGGCGAATCAGGATTGCAACGTATGGGAAATGCAGCGGAAGTTCCAGAGCTATTTGTTTGAAAGGGGTTGGAAACAGGAAAGAGAGGAACCGTAAAATGGAAATTTGGGACGCTTATACAGCAGAAGGGGAAAAGTTGGAGTTTGACCTGATCCGTGGGGAAGAAATTCCACAGGGAGCCTATCATCTGGCAGCGGAGATTTACACTGTGGCCGAGGATGAGGCTTTGCTCCTGACACAGCGCCATCCGGAGAAGCTCTGGCCTTTGAAATGGGAAATAACAGGGGGCTCCGTACTGAAGGGGGAAACGGCGGAAGAAGGGGCGCAAAGGGAACTTTGGGAAGAGACCGGTATCCGGGTCTCTTTGGAAGACCTGCGGCCAGTGTATACGGAGGTCTCTCAAAAGAACCGCACGATTTATCACTGCTTTGCCGTTCGGGTGGTACAACGGCAACTGCGTATTCGGTTGCAGGAAGGAGAAACTGTAGCTTGGAAATTCCTTCCGTATCCTCAGTGGAAGGACTTTTTACAGGGAGAAGAAGTAGCGGAACCTGTGAGAACGCGGTTTCTCCGGCACGAGGATGCCATAGAGAAGGTCCTGCTGGAAAAGCCTTGTTCTCAAACGGATGATTCGGTATGAGTTCACTCAGAAATGGTTCACCGGGAATAGAAGATGGACATCCCGCATAGTATGATAGAGGAATGGCTGGCGG
>URRG01000043.1 GCA_900550095.1 uncultured Oscillospiraceae bacterium | reverse complement strand
CTCCCGCGCCGCATTTTTTCTTTGGATCTAAGTTCCCCGGTTCTGCCCGGGGAAACAAAAAGCCTTGATATAATTTTGCTCAAAAATAGACTGGTATAGCTTGTCTTACGAAAGAGAAAGGTCCAGGAGGCCTGAAAAAATCCGGGAATTTTCACGGAAAACGTCCCTTTCGCGCAGAATGCTGCGGAATAGTGATAATGAAGAGAATCGGTTTGCCGGGAACGGGAGCAGGAGCAGGAGCGGGACACGCGGTGAATATGATTCAGCGCCTCTTTCAGATGCAGACAAATACTGGTTCGTGTGTATCCTGGGAAACTACTGGTTTACCGGGGGGGGGGGGGGGGGGGAGGGATTACAGCTGACAGCCGGCGATCAGCGGTAAGCTGGAAGCAGCCTTATAGCGCTATCTTTTCTATTTTCGTATATATACGTAAGAACATACCGGAAGGGATGAGGCTGTAAAATCGGCAGCTCACCGTTTTGAGAACTGCAGGCGGCGGGAAATAAAGAACTGCGCTGGATGGATCGGTAAGGAAAACGGTTTTGTACAGGTGCATGCAGGCACGCAGGCAGCAGATACACAGGTAACAGATATACGGATGCGCATCATTCGGTGAACAGCTGCAAAAAGCGTTCCTTTGTCAGCTCCATAGTGTAGCACGGCCAGGAAGCCGCATGACCGGGATGATATTCTTTGACAAGAAAGCCGCATTTTTCATAGCAGCGGATGGCGCCGGCGTTAAAGCAAAAGACCCGCAGGGTAAGACGGGAAAGGCTCGTTTCAGAAAAGCACCGGCGGGAAATCTCTGTGAGAAAAACTTCACCGATGCCCATAGAATTGTATGCGCGGGATACGATCAGCCTGCATACATGGGCAGAGGAAGAAGCACTGGAAATAGCGGCTTCCTGGGAAGGCTCCAGAGGCTCGGATGCCTCCGTGCCGTCTATCTCTGCAGCGGCCACGGTTTCCCCCTGGAAGACGGCGGCGATCAGCCGGCAGGAGGGAAGAGCGAGCCTTGCCCGAATCTGCTCCGCAGTCAGCGGATACTGATAGGCCGAAAAGCCGGACCACTGGTGGAGAAAGCTTTCACTGGTATTCTTGTTCCAACGGAGAAGGGCCTGTATATCCGATTCTTCCATGGGGCGGATATATATGGAGGCGGGTGGGATTTTAGACATATACGGAGTTCCTTTCTGCAGATGTGTATTGAGAAACATCTTATATAGAATGGATATGTATCAGTATACATCCGATTCGACGCCAAGGCAATTTTTAAATATCTCAAAGCTATTTATGAAAGTCCGGCAAGAAAAATGGGGATATTTTCGACAAAAGCTTGTTTTAAGCGGGGCAAAGATACGCAATATGGGGAAAAGAGGCAAAAGAACCCAGAAAACAGCTTGAGACGGAGGGCATAAAGCGACAGGCTTTTTCTAAAATATATGGTAGCATCAGTTTGTATTCAGGGGAGCAAAAGAAGGACAGGCTTCCCGGCCTCTTTCTTTCTGAAGTCCCGGTGTATATGCGGGAAATTTTGTTCCACGTGGAACCATGAGGAACGGAATTGAGAGAACCCTCCGAGAAATCGGAAAAACAGCAAGAGAACGGCGGCGATCAGAGCCGAGCCCGATATCTGCAAACCAAATTATACGGCATGAGTCCTGAACTATGGCAAAAGGGAGGCGGCGCTATATGCTGGGAAGACAGGATAAAAAGAAAATACTGCAGCTTCCCCCCGGAAGCATCCGCCCGAACCCGGCTCAGCCCCGCAGGCACTTTGCAGCGGACGAGCTGGAATCCCTGGCGGAAAGCATTCGGCAGAACGGCCTATTGCAGCCCGTAACCGTGAGACGGGGAGAAAGAGGCTGGGAACTGGTAGCCGGGGAAAGACGGCTGAGGGCCAGCGTACTGGCCGGATTGGAAAGCATCCCATGTATTGTGTGCAGCTGTTCAGAGGCACAGAGCGCCGTTCTGGCTATGATCGAAAACCTGCAGAGGCAGGATTTGGATCCTTTTGAGGAAGCGGAAGGTATCCGAAGGCTGATCACCGAATGGAATGTAACCCAGGAGGAGGCCGCGGCCCGGCTGGGAAAAAGCCAGTCCGCCATAGCGAACAAGCTTCGCCTTCTCAGATTTACGGAGGAGGAAAGGGCGGCTATTCTGGAAGGGGGCCTTTCCGAACGGCACGCCAGGGCGCTTCTGCGTATAGAACCTGGGGAAAAACGCGGTGAGGCTATCCGGCAGGTGAGGGAGCAGGGGCTGACGGTAGCCCAGACCGAAGAACTGGCGGAGCTTATGCTGGAAGAAGAAAGGGAGCCCCAGCTGGAGATCGAAAAAGTGCGTCCTCAGAAAAAGCTCCTTCTAAAAGACGTCCGTATCTTTGTAAATACCATTGTGCACGCTATAGACACTATGCGAAAATGCGGTATCTCTGCGGAAAGCCTGCAGGATGAGACCGAGGACTATATCGAATACAGGGTGCGGATCCCTAAAAAGGAAGCCCTGAAACCTTCGTCCAAAAAACTGGGTCCGCTTATGCGAAAAGCACACCCCAAAATCGGGATGGAGGCCAGAGAGAAAAAGGAACAGGAAAGGCAGGAGCAGCTCGTCATATGGAGTGGAAGCGGAAGCTCTTCCGGTCCTTCGGAAGACCGGGAAAATCCCGGCAATACATATGAAGGATCGGCGACCGCCTCCTGAACTTCCTCGAAACCGTTTCAGCCGGAACAGCCGGCCGCCGCCGCAGGAGGCGCCTGAGTCTGCGGGCTTCGGAGAAATAGCCGGGAAGAAAGCCCGGAAGCTCCCGAGTTCCCGCGTGGAAAAACCTGCCTGAAATTGCGTATAAGCCCGGGGGCGGGAGCCCCCAAACCCATTCCCTTATCATTTTCCCTGTACTGAGCGCTGTGGAAGCAGCGCGACCCCGTGCCGGGAAACCGGCATGCGACAGGGCGCGGAAGAGAGAAATCTCAGCCGCGCCCTGTCGTTTTGTATCCGGCAGGTTTCACGTGAAACTCTATAAAAATCCGGACTTATTTCATCTGTCAAAGGGAAAAGGGCTAAATTCTGTGTTTTCCCTTTATATTCATAGGAAAGCGTGGTATAATGTGCAAAGAGATCTCTGTTCCGGCCAAGAATATTTCATGATTTTTAGGCCGGTTTTGAGATTTGCAGGCGGGCGCGGGCTGGTTGGTGCAGCGGAAGTGCGCCGCGTTCCACAGCTTGCCGGTGCGTTTAAAACAGCTATTTAAGCGTTTCAAAAGGAATATGGAAACAGTCCTTTGCGGCGAAAATAGCTCCGGGAGCTTTTAACCCGGAGGGGTGATGTTCCGGCAAGCGCGCGCGGAAGCCTGCAATAAAGCAAAAAGGGCCGGTTTCGCACCGGCTGAAGGCAAACGATACATCTTTCAGGGGGAGCGTATGGGCAAAAGTATTGCAATCGCAAATCAGAAGGGCGGCGTGGGGAAGACCACCACGGCGGTGAATCTGGCGGCTGCCTTGGGAATGCAGAAAAAGAAGACCCTTCTGGTGGATGTGGATCCCCAGGGGAATTCTTCCAGCGGAGTAGGCATAGACCGCAGGAAGGTCCAGAACACCTCCTACGAGGTGTTTATCGGTCAGGCGGAAGTAAAAGACGCCATCCTGCACACGGAGTATGAAAATCTCGATATCCTTCCGGCGGGAATGGATCTGGCGGCGGCTGAGATCGAGCTTGCCGGTCTTGAGCATCGGATCTCTATCCTGCGTTCCGCACTGGCTCCGTATAGAGATGTATACAAATATATCATCATCGACTGCCCGCCTTCTTTGGGGCTGATCACTACCAACGCCCTGACGGCGGCGGATACCCTTCTGGTGCCGATTCAGTGCGAATATTACGCGCTGGAGGGCCTCTCCCAGCTGATGAATACCGTGCGCCGGGTAAAAAGGCAATATAATTCCCAACTGGAAATTGAAGGCGTTCTCCTCACCATGTATGACGGCAGGCTGAATTTGACTCAGCAGGTGGTGGAGGAAGTGAAGAAGTTTTTCCCAAGAAAGGTGTTCGCCACGGTGATACCAAGGGCGGTCCGGCTCAGCGAAGCCCCCAGCTTCGGGCGGCCCATCCAGTACTTCGACAGAAGCAGCCGGGGCTCTAAGGCGTATATGGATCTGGCGCAAGAGCTTCTCCGGCAGAACAAGGGGATTTGATTGCCCGTATTCATATGGAAATAAAAAATATGCGGAAAAGCTTCGCATTCCTTTATAAGGGGACGGAGATGTATTTTCCTGGAATACTCCGAATACGGAAGGCCCATACTCTCTGAAACAAGGCGTTCCAGGGGCTCGTCTGGGTTTCCGTGCGCCGGGTAACTGGGTACTTAGTACTGAGCAGCAGGCACTTAGGCGCCGGGATACAGAGAAAGCGAGGATACGGCGGATATACAGCTCGGGCGCGTATGACGCATGGACCCGTGGACGGCGCGGATGTGTGTATGTGTGGATGCGTGGGCAGTATTCGTATAGGGCAAAAGCCATATGCTGCGAAAAGCAGGCCGGCGCGAAACTGGCCGAAGGGACGCGGAGCAGGGAATGGAACATGTCCGCATATTGCTGTATACGATGTGCCGTATGCTTGTGTGCTCCGGAAAATCGGAAGCAGGGGACGTCAAATGGCAAGACAGCGAATAACAAAACAACAGGATAACGGGATAACAGTATAATAAGACAATACATCAGGATTTCAGAAACCATCAGGAAAGGGAGGGATCACATGGCGTCTAAAAAAGGCGGCCTCGGGAAAGGACTGGAGGCCATCTTTGCGGAAAATGCCACGGAAGACCAAAACGCCACCGTAACGCTGAAGCTCAGCGACCTGGAGCCCAACCGGGAACAGCCCCGCCGTGAATTCAAGGAGGAAACCCTTATGGAGCTGGCGGATTCCATATCCCGGCACGGCATCCTGCAGCCTCTTCTGGTGCGGCCCCTTCTGGGGGGAGGCTACCAGATCGTGGCGGGGGAGAGGCGCTGGCGGGCGGCGCGCATGGCGGGCCTTACGGAGGTCCCGGCTGTGATCCGCGAGCTGGACGAGAGCCAGGTCATGGAGCTGGCCCTGATTGAAAACCTGCAGCGCGAGGATCTTTCTCCCCTGGAGGAAGCCCAGGGATACGCGGCGCTGATCGAAACCTACGGCTTTACCCAGGAGGAAGTGGCGGAGACGGTTGGCAAGAGCCGCCCTGCGGTGACGAACGCCCTGCGCCTCATGAAGCTGCCGGAAGAGATACGCTCCATGCTGGAGGAAGGCTCTCTTTCCGCGGGCCACGCCCGGGCGCTGCTTTCCCTATCGGGAGAGGAAGCCATGACGGCCATGGCCCGGCTGGCAAAGGAGAAGGGGCTTTCCGTCCGCCAGGTGGAGGCATTGGTGAAAAGAGCCTGCCAGGAAGAAAAACAGGAACCGGCGGAAAAGAAAAAGCCCCGCAGGAACCCGTATTTCAGCGAAGCGGAGCTGGCTCTTCACGAACATCTGGGGCGAAAGGTGACCGTCAGCGGGACGAAGAAAAAAGGCGTTCTGCAGATCGAATTTTATGGAGAAGAAGACCTAAAAGAGCTTTTGAGTCTGTTCGATTAAGGGAGCGGCAAAATACAGGCGGATATGAGCCGGATATAAATAGAAAAGACGGTTCAGGCGGCGTTCCCCGGCGGCGTTTGAAACGGGCGCCGGAGGATTACGGGCGCGGGCCCGGAAGGAATTCGCCGCGGATCGCGGCATACAGCATCAAACAGCATAAGGAAGAAAACCTGAAAGTAAGGAGATTTTGGAACATGATCGATATCAAGCTGATTCGCACAAATCCGGATTTTGTAAAGGCGGCTGTCCGGAAACGGGAGATGGATCTGGACGCGGTTGTGGACGAGATCATCGAGATCGACGCTAAGCGCCGGGAAGCCACGGGAAAGGCGGAGGCCATGAAAGCCCAGCAGAACGCCGTGACCAAGAAGATCCCCGCTATGAAGAAGGCCGGGGAGGATACCTCCGCCGTGCTGGCGGAGATGAAGGCTCTTTCCGACGCGGTGCGGGCGGAAAACGAGAAGCTTTCCGCTCTGGAAGAGAAGCAGCAGGAGCTGATGCTCTCCCTGCCCAACCTGCCCGACGAGGACGTGGCCCCGGGCGGCAAGGAGCAGAACGAGCCCCTCCATTATTATAAGGAAAAGCCCTCGTTTGGTTTTGAGCCCAAAAACCATGTGGATCTCTGCGAGGGGCTGGGGCTGATCGATTACCAGAGAGGCGCAAAGATAGCGGGCAACGGCGCGTGGATCTACAGGGGCGCGGGGGCCAGGCTGGAATGGGCCCTTCTGAATTTCTTCATTGAGGAGCATCTGAACGACGGCTATGAGCTGGTGCTGCTCCCCCATATGCTGAACTACGAGTGCGGCTATGTGGCGGGCCAGTTCCCGAAATTCGGGGACGAGGTCTATTGGATCCAGAACCCCACCTCCGCGGATAAGAAGTTTATGCTTCCCACGGCGGAAACAGCGCTGGTGAACCTGCACAGGGACGAGATCCTCACTCTGGAGGAGCTCCCCCGGAAGTATATCGCCTACACGCCCTGCTACCGCCGGGAGGCGGGCAGCTACCGCAGCGAGGAAAGAGGCATGATCCGCGGCCATCAGTTCAATAAGGTGGAAATGGTGCAGTATACCACGGAGGAAGGCTCCGACGAAGCCTTTGCCGAGCTGGTGAGAAAAGCGGAGACCCTGGTGCAGAAGCTGGGGCTTCATTACAGGCTTTCCAAGCTGGCGGCGGGGGACTGCTCCTTCTCCATGGCGCGCACTTACGACATCGAGGTGTGGATCCCCAGCATGGGCATTTATAAGGAAGTGAGCTCCGCCTCCAACGCCAGGGCGTACCAGGCCCGGCGCGGGAACGTAAAATACAGGGGAGAGGATAAGAAGCTCCATTTCGCCCACACCCTGAACGCCTCGGGCCTGGCTACCAGCCGGGTGCTGCCCGCCATCGTGGAACAGTATCAGAATGCGGACGGCAGCGTGACGGTGCCGGAGGTCCTGCGCAAATTTATGGGAGGCCAGGAGGTCATCCGCTGATGCGCGGCGGCAGGCGGCCAGGCAGCAGACAGAAAAGCAGAAACAAAAAGCAGAAAAACGGTCCGGGCCGGAGTGCGGCGCGTCTAACGGCCCGGCAGGGAACCGGGAGAGGATGGGAGCGCTTATGAGGCCGGACCGCCCCGGATATGTATGGGGCACAGCTCACATATAACAAAGTAAATCGATAAATCAGTGAAGCTGTGTATCAAAAGATGAAATGAAAGAAAACCGCAAAGAAAAGCGGAGAGCGCAGAGCCGGGCTGCAGGCCATACCTGCAGCCCGGAAATGGATGGTGAAAGTATGGAAGAACAGCTGAATGTAAAAAGAAATGCGGATACGGCTGCAGAGACCGGCGAAGAAGCGGCAGAAGAGGCAAAACGAATAGAAGGGGCAGAAGGGGAGAGATACGCCTGTGAAAGGGTGACGCCGGAGGAATACCGGGAGACCCATGTGGTGGATATCTTCGACGCGGGCCCCGCCGGAGAGGTGAAGCTATCGGTCCTTTTCCGCATCTGTCAGAACGTCTGCTTCAACCACCTGGAAAAGCTGGGCTTGGGCTATATGCGCCTGCGGGAGGACGGTATGGTCTTCCTCATCATCAGCAACAGGGCGGAGATTTCCCGCATGCCGAGATACGGGGAAAAGCTTGAGATCCTCACCTATCCCAGAGGCTCCGCGGGGGTGACCTTTTACAGAGGCTTTGAGGTCTTTTCCGGCGGGGAACGGCTGGTGAAGATGATGCAGTCCTCCGCGCTGGTGAATCCGGAGGATCACAAGCTTCTGCGCCCGAAGGATTTTTATGCTTACGGCATATTTAAGGAGACAAAAACGCCGAAAGAGGATAAAATCAGCCGCATCTCCCCGGAGAAAGGGGAGACCGTGCTTCCCATGCCTCTTCTGGGGGAAAGGGCGATCCGCTATTCCGATCTGGACTGCAACCGCCATATGAACAACACCATCTATGCGGACGTGCTGGAGGATTTCCTTCCCGGCGGGCATGAGGGCAGAAGCTACGCATGTGTCCAGGTGGACTATGTGAGCGAGGCCCTTTTGGGGGAGACCATCGCCCTTAGGGGAGAGGAAAAGGACGGCGTCTGCATCCTGCAGGGCTTCCACGAGAGAGGGCTTTCCTTCTCCGCCCGGGCAGAGATGAAAAAAATCATCGGGAACAGTTGAAATCCTCCCCCGCCGGTGATACAATAAAAAACAATATTCTTACGGCGGGAGAGGGCGGTAGGGGCCCCGAAGCCGGAAGAACCCGGCCTCCGTCCCGCCGCTTCCCGGGCCGGAAAAGGCGGGGTATGCGAGAAGAGGGAAGCGGTGCCAGAGCAAGGGAAACTAAAAATATACTATGGAGGGTGTATATCATGGCGTATTATTTTAACGAGCCCAGTCATACTTTTAACGAATACCTGTTGGTTCCGGGGTATTCATCCAGCGAATGCGTGCCTGCGAACGTGAGCCTGAAAACGCCGCTGACCCGGTTCCGCAAGGGGGAGGAGCCCGCGATTTCCATGAACATCCCTCTTGTTTCCGCCATCATGCAGTCTGTCTCCGACGACAAGATGGCCGTAGCCCTGGCCAAAGAGGGCGGCGTTTCCTTTATTTACGGCTCTCAGACCATAGAGGAGGAGGCGGCTATGGTGGCCCGCGCGAAGGCGTATAAGGCGGGCTTTGTCATCAGCGATTCCAATATCCAGCCGGAAGACACCCTCCAGGATATCCTGGATTTAAAGGAAAAGACCGGCCATTCCACTGTGGCGGTCACGGAGGACGGCACGGCCCACGGGAAGCTTCTGGGCATTGTCACGGGCAGGGATTACCGGGTGAGCCGGATGTCCACCGATGAAAAAGTGAAGGATTTCATGACCCCCGTGGAAAAGCTCGTCACTGCTCCCAGGGGGACTACTCTTTCCGAAGCCAACGACATCATATGGGAAAATAAGCTCAATTCCCTTCCCATTGTGGACGAGGACGGCTGCCTGGAGTATATGGTGTTCCGGAAGGACTATGCCAACCATAAGGACAACCCCAACGAGCTGCTGGATTCCCAGAAGCGCTATATCGTGGGCGCGGGCATCAATACCCGGGATTACAAGGAGCGGGTCCCCGCCCTTCTGGAGGCCGGCGCCGACGTGCTCTGCATCGATTCCTCCGAGGGCTTCTCCGAGTGGCAGAAGCTCACCATCCAGTGGATCCGCGAGAATTACGGGGACAGCGTCAAGGTCGGCGCGGGCAACGTGGTGGACCGCGAGGGCTTCCGTTTTCTGGCGGAGTGCGGCGCGGATTTTGTAAAGGTGGGCATCGGCGGCGGTTCCATCTGCATCACCCGGGAGACGAAGGGCATAGGCCGCGGACAGGCTACCGCCGTGATCGACGTAGCCGCGGCCCGGGACGAATATTTTGAAGAGACGGGCGTCTACGTTCCGGTGTGCTCCGACGGCGGCATCGTGTACGACCATCATATCACCCTGGCCCTGGCCATGGGCTCCGACTTCATCATGCTGGGGCGGTATTTCGCCCGGTTCGACGAATCCCCCACCAACAAGGTGAACGTGAACGGCACCTATATGAAGGAATACTGGGGCGAAGGCAGCAACCGCGCCCGGAACTGGCAGCGCTACGACCTGGGCGGCGCCAAGAAGCTCTCCTTTGAAGAGGGTGTGGACTCCTATGTGGCCTATGCAGGCAGCCTGAAGGACAACGTAGGCCTGACCCTGAGCAAGGTAAAATCCACCATGTGCAACTGCGGGGCCCTGACCATCCCCGAGCTGCAGAAAAAAGCGAAGCTTACCCTTGTTTCCGCCACCAGTATTGTAGAGGGCGGCGCCCACGATGTGATCCTGAAGGATAAAAACGTCACCAATATTAAATAAGCCATATTGGCTGTATCAGCTTCTCAGCGATATCAGCGGGTATACCGTATGTCGGTATACGCATGAGCTTTCCGTCCCGACGGACGGAAAGAGCGGATAAGCGCGGTTTTGGTATATGCCCGAAGGTTTCTCTTCCTCGGTAGGAGGCGGCTCTTCGGGCATATTTGTTTTTTCTGTGTGCGGGGAGGGGGAGCCGGGGAGCGGCGGAATGAAATTTTTTCGCTGAATTTTCGGTTTTCTCTTGACAAAATAGGACATACTGTAGTATACTTATTTTCGCTTCTTATGGAAGAATTTTTCTGAAAGCGATATGGCGGCATAGCTCAGTTGGCTAGAGCATTCGGTTCATACCCGAAGTGTCACTGGTTCAAATCCAGTTGCCGCTACCAATTCGGCCCGGTGGTCAAGCGGTTAAGACACCGCCCTTTCACGGCGGTTTCACGAGTTCGAATCTCGTCCGGGTCACCATTCCAGATAACCTCCGGATTTTCCGGAGGTTATATAGCAGGACGCATAGCTCAGCTGGTTAGAGCGTTCGCCTCACACGCGAGAGGTCATGGGTTCGAGTCCCCTTGCGTCCACCAAAAATCCCCCTGCCTAAAGCAGGGGGATTTTTATGCAATAGAGGGACTCGGACCCTGAGAGGGTCTGAGCGTAGAAAAAAGCGCCGGGGGCGCGTTTTCCAGCAAAGAGCGGAGCGGCCCGGCACCGGAGCGCAGCGAGCGGTGGGCAAGCCGGGAAACGCCTGCGTTTTCGTCCCCTTGCGTCCACCAAAAATCCCCCCTGCCTAAAGCAGGGGGGATTTTTATGCAATAGAGGGACTCGGACC
>URRG01000042.1 GCA_900550095.1 uncultured Oscillospiraceae bacterium | reverse complement strand
TATGTCTGCAGGTCCATCCCAAGTGCGGCAAAGGCGCATATGATTGCTGTGTTATGGATATAAAAATGTCCGATATCAAGAGTAAAAAATGAGTGCGTATTTTAGAGTAAAAAAATTCTTTGTTCCTGTGCTGGCGGTGGTTTCATTTCTGTTTATCGCGGCCTGTTCCTTCCAGGAACCCGAACCGGTCCCCTTCACATTGGACTCGTTGAGGGAAGATTCGGGAGAATACCGGTTTCCCGGCTTTTCCTGGAATTCTTCTCAGGAGTCTGTGACAGCCTCGGTGAAGGGCGTGGAAACCGGCGGAAGCTCTCTGGACGGAAGCAGGGAATACATGACGGATCAAACATATGAACTGAACGGGTTTGCCGCCTCTGCCGAATTGGTATTCTACCATGGCAAGCTGGGAGACATATGTTTCAGCTTCGCCCCAGGAGAGGACGGAAAAGAATGGTATGCAGGGCTGCTGCAGGAATTAACCGAACTCTATGGAGAGCCGGAATCCTTCCAAAAGCCTTCCTCCATCCAGGGGGCGGAGGCTTCGGAAGAACACCGCTGGACGACGGAAAAAACCGGCCTGCAGCTTACCGGCAGGACCTCCGGCAAAACGGCTTATGTGGAGCTGAAACTTTTCTCCAGAGATGTGGCAAAATGGTAAGGCCGTACCTTCCCCCGCAAAAACAATCCCAAAAGAAGCGCTTCTTATAGAATGCCAACCGCAAGGGAGTGATTACATGTATATACATATGAATACCCAAACGGCGGCACGAGGCAAACGAATCCTGGCAATGGCTATGTCTCTCCTGCTCCTGCTGGGAGCGGCCTGTTCCTCCGATGGAACCGGGCTTCCTGTAGAAAAATTTATGGATAGCACAGCAGGTTATCAGTACCCGGGGCTGCTCTGGGGCTCCTCCCAGGAAGACACCGCCAAGGTAATCCCCATGGAGGAAGAGGGAGATTCCTACGGAGGAGGACAGATCGTTTATCCCGCCGGGCAGCAGTTTACCCTGGATGGGCAAACCGCCTCGGGAGAAGTGGAATTTTTTAAAGATAAACTGGGCAGCCTGGTATTTGATTTTGTTTTCAAACCAGAGGACAACGCCTGGTATGAAGCCCGTCTGGAAGAACTCACCAAGCTTTACGGAGAGCCGGATTTACGAACGGATCACAAGATAGGAACCGGCGAAACTTACCGATGGACATCAGAGGATGAGCGCACATGCCTGGAGCTTTCTTCTGTAGAAGCCAGCACAAAACAGACGGTCTCTATACGGCTTGTCTCAATGGATGTAGTGGAGGAATTCAGAGATCGTATTTCCTAGTTTCGGCCCGCGGCCTCTTCTGATTCAGGACGGCAGCCCAAAGAAAACAGGCGCATTTTCAGCTTCGGACAAATCATCTCATATAAAAAGGGAAAGGCCAGAGGCCTTTCCCTTTCATTTTGCCGCTTTTGGGGCTGGAGTATTTTATTGCGCCGGGCTTTCCGCGAAGCCTTCTTGACCTCTGCCCTCTTCATACCATTTTTTCTGGGCTTCATAAAGCCGCCTGTATTCTCCCTCCTGTGAAAGGAGTTCTTCGTGTGTTCCTTCCTGCACAAGGCGCCCTTCTTTCATCACCAGGATACGATCCGCCAGCTTAACAGAGCCCAATCGATGAGTAACAATCACGGATGAAGCATCCTTCGAAAGCTCCGCAAACCGGTTATACAGCCTGGTTTCCTCATAGGGATCGATGGCGGCAGTGGGCTCATCCAGCAGGATCGTGTTGTGGGGCCGGAAATATCCCCGGGCAATGGCCACACGCTGCCACTGACCTCCTGAAAGGTCTACGCCGCCGAATTCCCGAGAAAGCATGGTTTCGTAGCCTTCTGGGAAGGCTTCCGTAGGCTTTCCATCCTTCGGGTACCCCTCCAGACCAGCCATACCGCACACATTGGAGAGACGCTCCTCTTCCGGAGCTTCTTCCGGCGCACTGATAGAAAGATTTTCTGAGAGAGTCAGCTGATATTTCTGAAAATTTTGAAAAACGGCGGATATTCCTTTAAACAAGGCCTGCATAGAAAGTTCTCTGGTATCCCTGCTATTATGAAGCACCCTGCCCTCCGTAGGCGTATACAGTCCGCTGATCAGCCGCACCAGGGTGGATTTTCCGGAGCCATTTTCCCCCACCACCGCTAGAGTCTGGCCCTTTTTCAGGGTGAAGCTCACATCCTCCACAGCTCTTTTTTCCGAATGGGGATACGAAAAGGATACATGCTCCAAAACGATATCTCCCCAGCCAGGAGCTTCGCGCTGGGCGCCCTCCCGTTCGGGGAGTTCCAGAAAACGAATGAAATTGCCCACTGTTCCGATTTTTTTGGAAAGATCCCCAATATGCCTGCAGACAATCTCTTCCATTATACCATAGAGGCTGCCGATGGAATTGAACACCGCCGCAAAAGCGCCCACGGTAATTTCCTGCTTCATAAGGGCATCAAACAGGAGAAGGAGAATCCCCGTATATCCAAGCACCGCGCAGAAGCGCATCAGAAGTTCCAGCCGGTTGGTCCGCATGGTGGCCGCATATTTGAGCCGCTGGATATTCTGGAGGGTTTCCCGGTAAAGCTTAGCAAAAAATGTAAAACCACCCCAAAGCCTTGTTTCCTTAAAAAATTCCCGGCCCACCATGCAGATTTCGTAATGCTCCGCCTGCCTGCGAAGGGGGGCCGTCTCGTCCTCCGTTTTGGCAAACACTTTAGCCCGGACGAGCTGAGTCGCGGCGGTAGGCACGAACACCAGCAGGATAGAGAGGGCCAGCACAGGCTTCAGGGAAAAAAGATACCAGCTCATAAACAACAGGTAAGGCCCATAAAAGGTAGCTATGCTGATAACTATAAACGTCATCTGAATAGCTCCCTGCACTCCTTCTATGGCTTTGTTGATATAGTCCAGCTTTTCCGTGTCCTCAAAATCAGAGGGAGAAAGGCGGGCCGCCTTCCGGAAAATCATCGTCTTTACGCCCCGTTCCTGTTTGGGCCACAAAACCGCGCCAATGTGAAAATTCCCCGCACCATTTAAGAACTGAGAAAGGGCCGAGCAGCCCACCATAAGCAACAATCCCCAAAGGGCTGTTTCGAAAGAAACCTGCCCGGCGGCGGTTTGGCTGGCGGCATCGAAAAACATCTGCTGGCTCCAAACAACCACGCCCCAGGAAATCCCATGGGCTATGGACAACGCGCTGTCCACCACTGTAGCCCCCGGTTCTAAACGCAGAATCAGCGGAAGCCCCTGGCCCAGAATTTTCCAAAAAGAGAGCTTTTCCCTCTTCCGCTCAGCCTTTGAAGATTTATTTTGAGCGCATTTTGGGGCAACGGAGCTTTTCTTTTGTCTACTCATTCGTACCAACTCCTTTGCGCTTGGAACATCTCTGCATAGATGCCCCCGGCCTTTATCAATTCTTCATGGGTTCCCTTTTCCCAAACCTTGCCGTTGTTTATCACCACAATTTCATCTGCAAGCTTGGCAGCCCCCAACCGGTGGGTGATAAAAATAGTGGATTTTCCTGCGCTCACCCGGCCAAAAAGCTCATACAGATGGCTTTCTGCGGTGGGATCCAGCGCTGCGGTGGGTTCATCCAGGATCTGGATCTGTGCAGGGCTGTAAAGGGCCCTGGCAATGGCCACCCGCTGCCATTCCCCGCCGGAAAGCTCCGCTCCCCCTTCCTTGATTTTCCCCAAAGGAGTATCCATTCCCTTGGGGAGGGAATCGATAACCGGCGAAAGTTCCATCTGCTCTGCAGCGGAACGGATATCCTCCTCCCGTTCCTTCCGGGCATCCCCCAAGGCGATATTTTCCCGCAACGTCACCTCATACCGGGCAAAATCCTGAAACACCACCGCGAAAAGGCTTTTCAGTTCCGCCTGCGTATAAGAGCGGATATCCCTTCCATTCAGGAGAATCTCCCCCTCAAAGGTGTCGTAAAGACCGGTGAGCAGTTTAGTCAGAGTTGTCTTTCCCGCCCCGTTGATGCCTACAAAGGCATAGTGAATTCCCTTTTTCAACATAAGATTAAAATCTTTCAGGATATAGGTCTCTGTCCCGGGATAGCGAAAAGATACGTTCCGGCATTCGATGGATTCAAAAGAGATTGAATCCGCAGGAGCAGGGACTGTCAGGGGAGCCTGTGTTTCAGAAAGTGCGAAGAATGCCGTCAGATCCTTCATATATTCCCGGTTTTTCGCTAAGCTCTCCATAACGTCTCCAAGCTGCCAGGACATCGTTTGCACCAGATTCAGCGCGGCGGAAACAAGTCCTATAAACATACCGGTGCTAATTTCCCCTTGAGAAAGGGAATAGAGCAACACCACGGATATGAGAGCGGAAACAACCACCGTCAGCAAGCTTGAGCTTTTGATCCGGATAAAATATTTCATCGTCACCCGCAGATTGATTTTCCGGGCCTTTTCAAAAGCCTCTCCCCATCTTTTTTCTCCATATGACTCATACCCAAAAAGGCCCCGTTCTTCCGCACTTTTTCTGCCCAGAAGCACCTCCTGAAAATAATCGGCCCGGCGGTTATACACCTTAGCCTTTTTGTCCTCTTCATAGCCCTTTTGCCCTGCCCGCAGAGAAAGCCAGAAAAGCGGGATGCTCACAAGCAAAATGAGCAATCCTGCCCACCAGACCTGCGCCATAAGGACGCATAGCAGGGAGGCCACCGTAATCAAAAGGGAAGCTCCGTCTACAATAGAGGTAAATCCCTGCAGAATCCGTTCCACCGGTTCCCGGCAAGTGCGAGATATAAGCTCCCAGCTTTCGCTGTTTTCAATATGTTCATATCGGAGTCGGGCTCTTTTTTCCACCATAGCGGGGCGATATGTGAGAGTAAGCTTCATTTCCAGCTTGGCGGAAGCATAAGAATCCACATACCAGCTAAGATACCCGAATGCCACAAGCAAAATTAAGGACAGAAGAGGCCAAGCGATTGCTTCACCCGGCGATACGCCCTGAAAAATGGAAAGGGCCGTATCCACAAATGCGGCGGTAGCCGCCGCCTGCAGGGAAGGTACCAAAGCTTTTATCAGTTTATTGGTCAATGTCAGTGCTGTCTGCCAGGGGCAGGCAGCAAAGGGAATGCGCAAAAAATCCAGCGCCGTATATTTCCGGCTGCTCATGGCATCCGCCGATAGACCAGCTCCGGAGTGGCCCTTTTTCTCCCGTTTCATATCAATTTCCTCCTCGGCAGGGTTACCCAATTGTTCCCCAGTCCTATTTCTCAATATTGCGCGGCAACACAGCAGCGCCGCAACACTGCGGCCATGCCGCTGTTTCTTATCGGTGCGGGATACACAGGCTTTTCAGGCTATGCTGTTTTCTTCTGCCATAAAACACTATGCCCTCTCACAGATAGATGTAAACATGATCTCCGTTTTGTTCCTCCACCTCTATTAAAAGCAGCCCCGGATATTGTTTCGACATCTTCCGCAAAAGTGTGAAAAGTTCCTCTATCTTCTCTGGCGGTATCTCCGGCTGTGGAGAATTTGTAAGAGCCTTTTTCCCCAAATAGGCGGTCAACCTGTTAAACGCCAGAGAAGGCGGCAGAGGCAGCTTCATATGGAAATCTCCACTTTTTATATCTATCTTCATCACTCCACCACAATTTCCACATGGTCTCCGCCGGCGCTTTCCACCTCAACCAGCTTGCCCAGAACACCGTTTTCTGCTAAACGGAACACCTGTTCCAAATCGATATCCTTTAAGGCATCTTTTCCGGTAAAGCTGGAGGCGATTCCCAAATCCATCCCCGCTTTTAAGAGAGGCAAAGGCAGGTTTATGCGCACCTTATCGCCACCCTGGCTATCTACCAAAATGCGGAACAGCATCTCTTCGGGTTTCTTCCGTTTTTCCTCGGGAACATAAGCCATAATAGCTCCTTGCCTTTTTCTTCGTTCCTCCTCATCCCGCAGAAGATCATCCACCAATACGCCATACAAATCCGAAAGTCCGGGCAGCAGGGTGATATCCGGGCAGGAAACACCATTTTCCCATTTGGAGACAGCCTGAGCCGAAATGCCAAGCTTTTCTGCCACTTCATCCTGTGTCCATCCCTTCTCCTTGCGAAGGGCTAAAAGATTTTTTCCTAATATTTCCGCTATATTCATATAAAGGCCCCTTTCAAACATGGAATAATCAGCCACCAGATTACAAATAGATCTAAGCTGTATTCTGATATTTACATTATAACTGAAATTTCTTTTTTTAACAGCAATTATTCGTTGATTTTGGCTTTTATTTACAACTATCAGTTGCATTTTCACTCAACTTACAGTTAAGGCCAAAATAACAGATCAAAATTTTTAAATTGTAACACATGATACTTTTTTTATTGGCTCCTATGCTATAATGGTATATATAGGATTCCCCCGGGAAAGTGAATGGCATGGGAATGCTTGCGCAGGCTACAGGCTATAAGTCGGCTATGGAGGCCTAAAGCACTCTGCTTTCATACTCTTTCAGAGCGGCATTCCAGGCACGAGGCCCAGGGATTTCTGTGAAATGGAGAAAAACAAAGGGAACGAAAAGGAGGAATGCTTCATGGGAATGACCATGACCCAAAAAATATTGGCCGCACACGCGGGGCTCGATTATGTGGAAGCGGGCCAGCTGATCGACGCCAAATTGGATATGGTTCTGGGCAACGATATCACTTCCCCTGTGGCTATCAATGAATTTGAAAAATGCGGGGCCGATTCCGTCTTCGACAACACCCGCATCGCTCTTGTGCTGGATCATTTTGCCCCGAACAAGGATATCAAAGCCGCCGAGCAATGCCGCCAGACCCGGACCTTCGCCGGGAAATACGACATCAAGAATTTCTTTGACGTAGGCCGCATGGGTATCGAGCACGCCCTTCTGCCCGAGCAGGGGATCGTTGTGCCCGGCGACTGTATCATCGGCGCCGATTCCCACACCTGCACCTATGGAGCCGTAGGCGCTTTTTCCACCGGTGTGGGAAGCACAGATATGGCGGCCGGCATGATCTCCGGCAAGGCTTGGTTTAAGGTTCCCTCCGCTATTCAGGTGAAGCTCACCGGGAAGCTTCCCAAATGGGTCAGCGGCAAGGATGTGATCCTGCACCTGATCGGGACCATCGGTGTGGACGGCGCCCTCTACAAATCCCTGGAATTCACCGGAGACGGCGTCAAAAACCTTTCCATGGACGACCGCCTCTGCATCGCCAATATGGCCATTGAGGCCGGGGCTAAAAACGGTATTTTCCCCGTGGACGAAGTCACCCTGGAATACGGAAAAGGCCGCTTCCAGAGAGAGGCAGTCGTATACGAGGCAGATCCGGACGCTGTTTACGATTCTGTTGTGGAAATTGATCTGAGCACGCTGCGGCCTACGGTGGCCTTCCCCCATTTGCCCGAAAACACCCGCACCATCGACGAAGCTGGCGAGGTAAAGATCGACCAGAGCGTGATTGGCTCCTGCACCAACGGACGCATGGAGGATATGCGCACGGCAGCTGAGATCCTCAAGGGCAGGAAGGTAGCAGACGGCGTTCGCTGCATCATCATTCCCGGCACCCAGGAAATCTACCTGCAGTGCGTGCGGGAAGGTCTGGCGGAAATCTTTATCGAAGCGGGCGCCGTATTCAGCACACCTACTTGCGGCCCCTGCCTGGGCGGCCATATGGGCGTTCTTGGCAAAGGAGAAAAGGCTGTTTCCACCACCAACCGGAATTTCGTAGGCCGTATGGGCCACGTGGAAAGCGAAGTCTATCTTGCCAGCCCTGCTGTGGCAGCAGCCAGCGCCGTTACCGGCTGCATCACCGACCCGGCTGCGCTTTGATCTGAGAGGAGGTTTTACCATATGAACGCTAAAGGAAGAGTATTCAAATACGGCGACAATGTGGATACGGACGTGATCATCCCCGCCCGCTATCTGAACACCGCCTCTCACGCGGAGCTGGCGGCCCACTGTATGGAGGATATCGACAAGGACTTTGTGAAAAAGGCCCAGCCGGGGGATATCATTGTAGCAAAGAAGAATTTCGGCTGCGGTTCTTCCCGGGAGCATGCTCCCATCGCCATCAAAGCCTGTGGTATCTCCTGTGTAATCGCCTCCACCTATGCGCGCATTTTCTACCGCAATGCTATCAACATCGGCATGCCCATTCTGGAATGTCCGGAAGCTGCGGAAGACATTCAAGACGGCGACGAGGTATCCGTGGATTTTGACACCGGCCTTATCTCTAATCTGACCACCGGGAAGACCTATCAGGCCCAGCCCTTCCCGCCTTTCATCCAGAACATCATTCAGAAGGGCGGCCTGTTGAACAGTATCGCAAAATAAAGTTCACCGCGGTTTTCCTTTCTTTGGTTGAAACAGGCAGCTTATACAAGACAGCAAAGGGAATCAGCGAAACAAAGCCGGAGAGGGAATTGTCCTCTCCGGCTTTCTCTTTGCCCATCTCTCCCAGTGGTTGACAACGCACAAAATCATGCTATATCTTTATAGTATCCACATGAGACAACAGAAACGGCCAGGCACTCCAGCTATAAAAAAGCTATTTAAGCCGGCCTGGTTTCGCAGGAGGAAACTTGATGGCAGCATTTAATCCCGAAGGCTTTTCCCATTTACCGGCCACACAGAAGGGGCAAAAAGAGAATCCCTGGCGGTTCCTGGAGGAAACGCAGCCTGTAAAGCTTTATGGAGCCAACCAGCTCATCTATCTGCAGGAGGAAACGGCGGAGCGGTTTTATTATTTGAAAAGCGGCCGGGCCCGTATATTTCTCAGCTCGCCGGAGGGAGCCGAAAAAACGCTGGCTATCGCCCAGTCTGGGAGTCTTTTGGGAGAAGCCTCCTTTTTCAGCGGAAGTCCACGGGTCTCTTCTGCAAAAACCATAGAAAAATCCCAGATCATCGCCATAGACCAACCTATCCTGCTGGAAAGCTTCCGCAAAAGGCCGGAGCTGGCTTTGGAGCTTTGCCGCTACCTTTCGGGCACTATACGGATGCTCTCCGCCCAGGTGGACAGCATGACCTTTCAGCAGGCGGATCAACGGCTTGCGGAACTGCTGCTGCAGCTTTCCCGGCGGGAGGTTTCTTCCGTTCAGGGCCCGCGGACCGTGCGGGCCACCCATGAAGAGCTGGCCTCCCTGGCGGGCGTCAGCCGGGTCACGGTCAGCCGGGTTCTGGCCGCCTTCGCGGGGAGGGGATGGATCTCCACGGGCTACGGCTCCATCTCCCTTCTGAATCCACAGAAGCTGGAGTCCTTCTCCCGTCTACAGCGTCCTTAGGCCCTTTATTAGGCCTTCAGGCCCCCTACGCTCTCCGGCTCGGTTTCCGGTCTGCACAAGCGCTGTCTCCGCCCTTCTTTTCATTCTGCTCCAGTTCCCGGAAAAAGCGCCGCAGCATGGGAACACAAAGCAGGGCGGTTAAAATATCCGCAGAAGCCTGGGCTATTTCCACCCCCAGAAGCCCCAGCCATATGGGAAGAAGAAAAATAAGGGGCAGGAAGAAAACGCCCTGCCGGGCCGATGAAAGAAGCACAGCCCTGAAGGTGCGCCCCAGAGCCTGGAACGCCATAGCCGCTATTGTGGCCAAGGGCTGAAGGGGCAGCGTCAGGCACTGGGCCCTGAGCACAAACGCGCCGATTTCAACCACCTTCGGGTCGTCTCCCCGGAAAAGGGAGATGATCCTAGGCGCAAAGGCAAAGCCCGCAGCCCCTAAAACCGTCATGAGCACCGTACCGGTTATCATACAGAAACGCATGGCCTGCTTTACCCGACTGTAGGAGCCGGCTCCGTAATTGTAGCCCGCGGCCGGCTGAAAGCCCTGTCCAAAACCAATCATAATGGAAAGGACGAACATGAAGAGCCTTCCCGCAAGGGAGATGCCCGCCACCGCTTCATCCCCATACACTGCGGCGCCGTTGTTGAGCGCCGCAGTGGCGATTCCCGCGAGCCCATGGCGGCAAAAGGAAGGAAATCCCGTTTTGAGAATATCCCAGTAGGCCGGAAAACGGCGGGGAATTCTGCCGGGGGAAACGCTCACCAGGCTCTTGCCTCTGAGAAACCACCACAAGAGGAGCGCAGCGCTCAGGATCTGACTGACCAAAGCCGCTAAGGAAGCCCCGGCGATCCCCATCCGCATACCGAAGATGAACACCGGATCCAGCCCGATATGGACAAGGCCGCCGACTCCCAGTCCAACCATGGAAAGGACAGTCTTGCCCTGGGAGCGGAGAAGGTTCCCAAGCACCAGAGAAGCGCACATAAAGGGGGCCGAAAAGAGGATATTCCGGGCATAATCTCTGGCATAGGGCAGGATGGTAGGCGTAGCCCCCAGCAGGCGCATAAGAGGCTCCAGAAAAGAAAGCCCCAGAACCGCGGCCAAAATCCCTATGGCTGCGGCCCCATAAAAGGAAGCCGACGCCGTTTCTTCCGCCTCCTTCTGCTTTTTTTCACCCAGATACCGGGAGACCAGGCTTCCTCCGCCCATTCCCAAAGTAAATCCCACCGCCTGGATCACCGCCATCAGAGAAAATACGGTTCCCACCGCGCCGGTGGCGCTTGTTCCCAATCTGGAAACAAAAAATGTATCCGCCATAGTATACACAGAGGTCATCGCCATACTGACGACGGTAGGTGCGGCCAACTTCACCACCAGCTTGGGAATGGGCGTTTCCGTCATATTTTTCAGCTGCTTTTCCTGCGCCTGCCCGGTACCTTTCCCCTGGAGCGTCTTTTCCGAATCCATCCTGCCGGGCCTCCTTTTCTTCCTGTTTGTTTTTCCATCATATTTTTCAGCTGCTTTTCCTGCGCCTGCCCGGTACCTTTCCCCTGGAGCGT
>URRG01000041.1 GCA_900550095.1 uncultured Oscillospiraceae bacterium | reverse complement strand
CATGGGTGTGGAACCAATGGGCGCGGCGGTAGGAACGCACAGCCTTGAACCCGGAATAGAGAAAATAGACCTCCAGGCGGCTTCTGGCCGCCGGGTCGCGCTCCATGAAGGAGTCCAGCTCTTCCTTCAGTTTCTGAAACATAGCTTTCACCTGCATCCTTTTTCCGTGCCCCTCCCCGCAGGGGAGAAGGACGTGTTTTCGCGGACATATACGATCTTGGAAATCCGCCGTGAAGCTCTCTCCTGAGGCGCTTTCCGGGCGTATGCCGCATGCCGCCCCCGGTGTGCGGCCGGGGCGGACTGGATTTCCATTCTGCGCGCAGAGGCGGAGGCTTTCGGCGCAGTCCTCACGCGCACCGTCTTCTCTGCGCTTTGCAGTTTTACAGTATATTCTCACTATATGCCGCGGCCTTCAGTTCGGAAACCTCTTTGAGGAACGGGAAACAAAAACCGCCCCCGTCCTCAGAAAGGACGGAGGCGGTATACTTCTATCCCGCGGTTCCACTCCGTATTTTTACTCTTTAGGGCGTGTAACGGCGCCGGCCGGACGGGCATTTGACCCGCCTGCTCCCGGGCGCATTTCACCGGCCTTCCCGCGAAAAGCGCTTCCAGCCTCTGGCGCTTTCTCTCTGTCGAAGTCCGCTCCGGTTACTTCTCCCGTTCTCAGCATTTCAGCAGAAAACCTGCAGATGTTGCCCTTAGTATATACCAGAAATCCGCAAAAGTAAAGGGCCGGCAGGAGCGGGAAAAGAGAATTTTCCCACCGGAGTGCCGGCCCTTTTTATGTATGATTCACAGGGAAAGAAGCCTTTGGCCTTTGCAGGTCTCGTCTGCTTTCATCGTCTTTCCGCCGTTTTGGCGGTTTCGCCGGAGAAACGCATCCGCCGGCCCTCACGGCTTTGAAGAGCCCGTTTCCTTGGGGCCCAGGCCAGGTTCTTTTCTTTTGCCGTCTGTGCTCCCGCGCTTCTTGGATCCTGTGTTTGTATGTCTTCGGCTGCAACGGGGTAGCCGTAGGTCTATAGCCCCCGTCTACCATTTTAAAGGAAGGGGAAGCCGTTCAGGCCCCCAGGCCGTACCGCAGAGGCCGCGCTCTTGAGCCGGCTTGTTGCTGCGGGCAGAGATGGTATACGATGCCGTCGCGGGATACCATGGAGATGGGGAGCCTGGGAAGCAGCTGATGGAAAATATCCACAAAGCCGCCCACGGGCGTTTCCGCCGCACCGGTCACGACTCGGACAGCGCCGGATTCCTTTGCAAAGCCAGCCGCCGCCAGCGCCGGATCGCCGTCGAAATATACGGTCATTTCGGCTCCGGCTTCCTTGGTTTTCTGCCGCAGGTGTTCCAATTCCGAGCAGATTTGAGAAAATGCGTTTGATTCCTCCTCCGTCCGGGCCGAAGGGATGGGCTGTATGCACAGCACCTGCAGGGAAGCTCCTAACTCGTCCGCTTCCCGCCTGCCTTGACGGATCAGCCTTTCAGAATTCTTCTGCCCGGTTACGCAGACCAGAACCGATCTTTTGCGTTTCACAGTTTCGCCTCCTTTCACTGTTCCGCCCGGCGCGTTTCCGCCTTTGCGGGGCCCGGGCGCGCAGAACTCTTTCTATGCTTTCAGTATACCGCTTTTGCAGCCCGGGGGTGATAACAGGGAATGTATAGAACATAAAGAATATGTGAACGCGGAAAACGACCGTCTTCGGCAGGATTTGCGTCCTTTCCAGCAGACGGCCGTTTCTATTTTACGGCGTATGGCTTTAGAGCCTTGTGATAGCGCAGGCCGGCGGTTTTCCGGTCCGGTATTTTACTCCCCGGTCCCGAGGGTCTTGCGGCAGTCCGGGAGGCGGTTCCTTCGGGGAGCGGGAACACCGGAAAAGCCTTCCGCGTTTTGCATATGGAAACTGGCTCCGGTTCTGCCCCCCTATCCCGGACCGCATAGGGGGCACGGCCGCCGGGCGGCAGAAATTTCAGGCCGCGGGGGCTCCGCAGTCTTCCAGGAGCTTCTGCAGCTCGGGCGCGGCTTCAAAGCGGGAGAGAAATCCGATGCGGGGATAATACCAGAATTCCCGCGTCAGGCCGGATTTGAAGGTGATCCGTACACAGACGGAATCGTCCAGTGCGTGAGAGACTCCGGCGACGGCGCTTTGAGAAGCTGCCGCGGCGTTGTCTTCTGCAGCCTTGCCGTAGGAATCCGCCGGGAGATATGCCGTTCCGCCGGGATCGAAAACCGCTGTGAAGGATTCTGCAGGGGGAGGCTCCGCTTCCTCAGCCGCCGAAGAAGAGGTCTGCGCGTTCTGCGTCTCATAAGAGGAAAGAGCCTGGAAGTACTGGGCGCTTTTCTCCTTCAGACCTGAAAAGAGGCTGTAAAAGCGGCCTTTTTCCTCTTCGCTCAGAACGCCCAGGGAATATTCGGAAACGCCGTCCGGATATTCCAGAAGCTCCACGGAAAGAAGATCCTCGGGCCCGTCGGCGCCGTATACCTTCAGATATTCTTCCGCATCCTCGTCTCCGTTTTCCTCATAGGAAAGGAAATTGGAAAAGACATAAAGCCGGTATCTCCCATCCAATGAAACGGCGACGAGGGCCTCACCGCCTGCAGGCGTATATGTGTATACGGTCTCGCCATCGAGTTCTCCGCTGCCGGATATGGTCCCAACAGCCGCGCCCAGGCTTTCTTCGGATACTGCGGAGGGAAGGGGTCTGCCCCAAATTTGGGCGCTTCCGGAACCTGCCTGCTCATATCGTTTTCCGTTGAGGGTAAATGAGCTTTCGGCGGGGATAACATATATATCAGTATCTGACCCGGAAGAGGCCGTACCGAGCTCTGTGACCTCCCCCCAAAGGCTTCCTCCGCCCATGAGCAGGAGCCTGTCGATCCCCATACCGATCCCCACAAGGCACAGGGCCCCGGCGCAGCAGGCTGCCGGAAGCCAGAGCCGCCGGTTCCTGTTTTTCCGAGGGCTGGGGGAGGAGGCGGCCCCACCCCAGGCCATGCCCTTTTGACGGCTCTTATGGCTTTTGCTTCCGTTTCCGCCAAAATGCAGCCGGCTCTCCGCTTTTTTCCGATCCGAATCGGGCTCCTTCATGCGGGCCTCGATGTTTCCCCAAATACGGCGGCGGGCTTCGTCCTCCAGACAGATGGCCTGGAGCCCCTTTATAAACAGAGCCTCTGCGCTTTCGCCCATCTGCGGGCGTTTTTCTCCAGCTGTGCGCATACTCACAAAGCGCCTCCTTCCAGATATTCTTTCAATTTCCGGCGGCCCCGCAGAAGCAGGCTTCGGACGGTGGTGCTTTTCTTCCCCAGCATCCGGGCGATCTCTTCGCAGGAATATCCTTCGAAATAATGAAGATAAAGGGAAGCCTTGTAGACGGGCGGAAGCTGAAGCAGCATTTCCAGCGTATCGCGTTCCGCCGGATCCTTCTCAGAAGCCGCCAGCCTTTGGGCCATGAGCTCCGGCGGCTCCGGGGAGGCCCTTCTGGCCCGCAGCATGTCCCGGCATATGTTGGCCGCCGTCTTCAGGAGCCATGCCTTCCGGTGTTCCTCCTCCCGAAAAGCGGGGTCCGCGCTGAAAAGCCGGAGAAAAACCGTCTGCACGGCGTCCTCCGCGTCCGCCCCGTTTTTCAGGTAAAAAAAGCTGAGCCTGTAGACTGCATCCGCGTACCGTTCGAATGCTTCCGCTGTCTCCCGCCGGTTCCGCGCGCAGGGCGGGGAATCGTTCCGCCTCATTCCTTCTCCCTCCTTTATGGGCGCGGGGGATATCCCCTCGCGGGGAGGGTTCCCCGCATTCCGCCCTCTGCCTTTTACACGTATGGAACCCCCGAAATGTTGCATAACGCTGGAACTGTTTTTTATTTTGATCCGGTTTGCGCCGGCCCTTGTTGCTGTTTCTGCCGCCGCCCGCTTCGGCGCTCTGTTTTTCATAGGTTCGCTTTCAAATTGTGCGGAAACCGTTGGGAGGGAGTATTCTTCTCGTTTATTCCTCAAGAAGGGCGAGAAGCCGTTCCCTTTCCGCCGAGGCGCGTATTTCTTCCAGAAGGGAGGCGCAGTAGTCTTCCGCCGCCTTTTTCCTGCTTTGGGCCAGCTCGGCTCCCTTCCGGGTGAAAAAGCGCCCGTAGAGCTTTTTCAGCTTATTTGCGTATTCATGCAGGAAGGAGGGCCCCGGATCTTCCTCTCCGGGTAAAATGCGGCCCTGTTCGTCCAGCCGGTAGAGGGGGTGACCCATGCGGCCCTGGTACAGCAGGGTCCTGGCTATGCCCATGGCCCCCGTCACATCCAGCTTATCTGCGTCGAAGAGGATTTTTGCCTCCAGGCTTTCCGGAGGCTCTTCGCTTCTGTAGCGGTGCTGGCGGATAGCCGCGCAGACCCGTTCCGCCCGCTCTCCGGGCCAGCCGGAACGGAGCAGGAAGGGAAGGGCCGCTTCAGCTCCTGCCTGGGCGTGGTCCACAGAGGGATCCGCATACTGGGCCTCCCTTCCTATATCGTGCAGCAGGCAGGCGGCGGCGAGGATGTCGGTATCCGCCTCCGGATATTCCTCCGCGATCGCCAGCGCCGTATGGAGCACCCGGTAAACGTGTTCCCGGTCGTGGGCGCTGTCCTTCATACAGGCCCGCATATAGGCTTCCAGCTTTTGGAATTCGTCTCTTTTCATCCTGAAACCAGCTCCTTTCATGGCGGCGGTTCGATACGAAACGGTAAAAAACAGTTTCCCGCCGTCCTGTTCCATGATACAATACATAAGGCGGGCGGGCAGCGGATCCGCAGATCTCTTGATCCGTGCCTTTCCGGCTAATGCGACAGTATGTTTACGATGATTTACGGAGGCTGCAGTATGGTTCCTGCGGATTTACATCCACGCCCGTCCGCCTTGGGCCCGGATACGGCCGGCGCGGCGCCCGGCTTCCCTGCCCCTTCCGTCTCTCCGGCGCTTCCGCCCAAGGGACGGTTCGCCCCTTCGCCCAGCGGGCGCATGCATTTGGGGAACGCTCTCTGCGCCCTTTTGGCCTGGCTCTTTGCCCGTTCTCAGGGCGGAACCATCGTCCTGAGAACGGAGGATCTGGATCCCCAGCGGTGCCGCATGGAATACGCCCTTCAAATAGAGGAAGATTTCCGCTGGCTGGGCCTTGACTGGGATGAAGGGGGCTCCCAGGCGGGGAAGGCCACTGCCTATTTTCAGAGCCGGCGCGCCGGCTTTTATGAGAGCTGCCTTGCGCTTCTCAGGGAGAAGGCGGAGATATACCCCTGTTTCTGCACCAGGGCAGAACTCCACGCGGCCCAGGCGCCGCATGCTTCAGACGGACGGTTCCTCTATTCGGGCCGCTGTTACCGCCTGTCGGGCGAGGAGAGGAAGGCCCTTCTAAAAGCCCGAAATCCCGCCCTGCGCATCCATGTTCCGGAAGAAAAAGTCTTCTTTCAGGACGGCCTTCTGGGCCTCTGCGGGGAAGATCTCGCCGCAGAATGCGGGGATTTCATCCTCCGCAGGTCGGACGGCGTATTCGCCTACCAGCTGGCGTGCGCCTGCGACGACGGGGCTATGGGCGTCACCCAGGTGGTGCGGGGGCGGGATCTCCTTTCCTCCACGCCGCAGCAGATGTATCTTCTGCGCCTTTTAGGGTATCCGCCGCCCCGGTATTACCATATCCCCCTGCTGCTTTCTCCGGATGGGATCCGGCTTTCCAAGCGGGATAAGGCGCTGGATCTGGGGGAGCTGCGGCGCGGGTATTCCCCCCGGGAGCTCATAGGCCTTCTGGCTTTTCTGTGTGGCCTTTTACCACAGCCGGAGCCCGCATCTCCCCAAGAATTGCTTTCCGTTTTTGATCCTGCAAATATAAAGCGGGAAGACATCCGGCTTCCCGCGTCCCTTTACGAAGGATGACCGTGTCGCGCACCGTTTCCGTCTCAGGGTACGGGAGGCGGCCCGCCCGCAGTCTAAGCCTGCCGTCTGCTGTCTATCTGGATTATTAAGCCTGTAAATAGCTTGTGCAAAAGCCTGGGCGGCTTTAAAAACCTCCCAGGCTTTCTGGCAATGCATATTCTGCGGTTACGCCATGGTCTTCAGCATGGCCTCCGTCACCTCATGGGGGCAGGGCCTGCCTGTGCAAAAGCTCTCAAAGGCTTCCGCCATATAGGAGCCCATCCTGGCTACCTCCATTTCCTGGCTGCCGGCGATGTGGGGCGTGAGGACCGCGTTGGGGAGCTTGTAAAAGGCGTGGCCCGCTCCCACAGGCTCCGGCCACGTGACGTCCAGCACGGCGGTGCGGCCCGGCTCTTCCTCCAGGGCCCGGACGAGATCCGCCTCTACCACCTGGGCGCCCCGGCCCGTGTTGATGAACACAGCATAGGGCCGCATTTTAGAAAACAGGGAATAATCCAGCATGCCCTGCGTCTGCTCGTTGTTGGCCAGATGGTTGGAAATCACCTGCGAGCGGCTGAAAAGCTCCGGCAGGGAGCAGAGCTCCACCCCCATGGCCTCCGCTTTTTCCTTCGGCAGAAAGGGGTCGAACACCAGGATTTTCAGATACAGGCCGCGGAGCCTTTCGATCACCATGCGCCCGATGGTCCCCGCGCCGATGATGCCCACGGTATCCCCGTAATTGCCCGTGAGGCTGTGGCTGTAAGCCGAAGCCTTCTGAAAGTCCCCCGTCTCTTTATACAGACGGGAGGCCTGGTAGAAGCCCTTGCCGGCCAGTATGATCTGCGCTAGGGTATATTCCGCCACGGGGACGGCGTTGGCGGCGAAGGCGCTGAAGATACGGATCCCTTTTTTCAGAAAGGGCCTTGCAAAATACTGCACACTGCCCGCGGCGTAGAATACGGCCTTGAGGTTCGGAAGAAACTCCCCGATTTCCTCTTCCGTCAGGGAAAACATGCCCCAGGTGGTGAAAATCGCTTCTGCTTGCCGGAGTTCCTCCCTGCGGCCTACCATCTCCTGCGGGCTCCATATGCCCGGGAAAAAGGAAATGCTTCGGGAGAGCTCTTTTCGGGTCTCTTCATTGTAGGCGTTTTCGATGGCCTTGATGCCTCCCGTGGTCATCCAAACGCCTTTTTTCACGGCGCTGTCCATAAAAATCCTCCTTCTCCGCTCGTGCCGGAGCGGTACGGAATCCAGTATCAACGACCCTTATACCGGTCTGCCTTTGCCATATGCCGCATGCAGCGGCCTTATTTCAGCATGGCCTGCGGTCCTCCTCCCGGCGTCCCGCAGGAGCGTTCCTGTCTTTCTGTACTTCTGCTCCGAGGGCCGTTAACGCTTCAGTGCTCAGTGCTTCAGCGGTTCAGCTCCCACTCCATTTTGCGCAGCCGCCCGAGCCGGATATAAAATACGATGATAAGCAGAACGGCCGCGCCCGTCCAGGCGGTGACTTCGGCATAAAATACGCCGAAGCTTCCCACCAGCCGGGGAAGGAGCAGCACCGTTCCCACGCGCATGAGCATTTCGATGATGCCGGAGATCATGGGGGTCACCGTGTCGCCCATACCCATGAGGCCGGAGCGGTGCACATGCAGCATATAGAGGATCACGAGGAAAACAGCCATGACGGAAAGATATTGGTAAGCAATGTTTACAACAGCCTCCACTTCCTGGGGCGTGCCGGAAATAAAGAGCGACACGATGAAGCGGCCAAAAACCAGCATCAATATGGTGATTGCCAGGGACGTAGCCGCAGCCATCCACACGGCGGAGCGTATTCCCTGCCGGATCCGCCCGTATTGCTTGGCTCCCAGATTCTGGCCTGTAAAGGCCGAAACGGAAGAACCATAGGAAGTGGCCGCCAGCTCCAGCAGGCCGTAAAGCTTGTTTGTTGCGGTAAAACCAGCCACAAAGGTGACGCCGAAGCCGTTGATGACCGACTGCACCACCATGCCTCCGATGGAGATGATGGCGTTCTGAAAGGCGGTGGGAAGGCCCATGCGCACCAGGCTGGATAGGGTGAAGCCGTCCAGCTTCCAATCCTTCTTCTTCAGGCGCAGAGCGGGGATCCTGCGCAGGGCGCGCAGGCAGAAGAGGCAGGAGCTGATCTGCGCCAGCACAGTGGCGAAGGCCGCGCCGCCGATCCCCCAGTGGAATACCAGCACGAAGACAAGATCCAAAACCACGTTTACCACAGAGGCGGTCAGCATAGCGAAAAGAGGGGTTTTGCTGTTGCCCATGGCGCGCAGAATAGCGGCCATGACATTATAGGTCATCACCACGGACGCGCCGGAGAACATCACCCGCAGGTATTCCAGGGAACCTCCGATAATGTTGGAGGGGGTATTCATCATGACGAGGACAGGCTGCACCGCCAGATGGGCTGCCGCCGTCAGCGTCAGGGCGATGGCCGCGGCCAGCACCACGATCATGGCTACCGTTTTCCGCAGCTCGTTTTCATCCTTTGCGCCGAACCGGTGGGAAACCAAAATGGCGAACCCCTCTGCAAAGCCGGTGATGATGCCGAGGACCATCCAGTTGAGCCAGTCTGCCGCGCCCAGGGCCGCCAGAGCGTCCACACCCAGAGCCTGGCCCACGATGGCGGTATCCACCATCGTATACAGCTGCTGGCAAATGCTGCCCAGCATCAGGGGCAGAGCGAAGCGTATGATGAGCCCCGCAGGCTTCCCCTGGGTCAAATCCCGTGTCTGTTCCAAAACAACAACTCCCTTCTCAAAAAAAGGGACGCCTCCCGAGGAAGCGCTCCCATGTGCTTGTGTACCGTTTATGCCCTTTCATTTTTCCCGGTTTGATGCTTGCGGATACCCTTATTGTAACGTCTACATCGAAGGAATGTCAACGGGTGCCGGAAAAGAAATTCATAAAATCTTTATACTGCGTATACCGGCGTACTGCAGGGGCGGGACCGGATACGGAATGTTTTCTTTTCCCTGTTTACTTCCCGGCGGGAGGGATGGTATAATGTGCGCAGGCCAACCTCTGCGCATGCCGAAACTCAAAACAAATCCAAGGGACTTGTTTTCAAGTTTCGCTGGCTGAAGGGGCGGCTCCTGCCGCCAAGACGGTATACTGTGGGCAGACGCTTTTCCTTCCGCTTTTACTCCGGGCAGGCCTTAGCCCGAATCCGCGGATTTCTCGGGCGGGAGAGCCCTCCGGCAGGAGGCCCGGCTTTTTGGAGGATTCAGGTGCAAAAAGCCGGGAAGCGCCGAATGCCGGTTTCCGGCGTCTGCAGAGGGATTTCCGCCTTCGCGGGCGCCATGCGGGCGCGAAGGTTCCCAGGGAAAGCCGCCGCAGAGGTTATAAGCGATCATACAAGATGGAGGAGAAAAAATGGCAGTCTATTTTGGAGCAGATTATTATCCCGAGCACTGGCCCCGGGAGCGTTGGGCCACGGACGCGGCCCTTATGGAAGAAATGGGGATCGATGTGGTCCGCATGGCGGAATTTTCCTGGCAGAAAATGGAGCCCCGGGAGGGAGAATTCCATTTTGAGTGGCTGCAGGAGGCCGTCGCCCTTCTGGCGGCCCACGGCATAAAGACTGTTTTAGGGACCCCTTCCGCCGCGCCTCCGGCGTGGATCATCGAAAAGAACCCGGAGATACAGCCCGTGGATTCCAACGGCATCCGGCATCATTTCGGCGGCAGGCACCACGACTGCCAGTCCAATGCGGTATATAGGGAGCATATCCGCCGGTTCGTGACAAAAATGGCCGAGACCTTTAAGGACGATCCCAACGTGATCGGCTGGCAGATCGACAACGAGCTGGGCAACAGCCACGGGGATCTGTGCTTCTGCCCCTCCTGCGAAAACCGGTTCCGGGGTTGGCTGCAGGAGAAATACGGAACGATGGAGGCCCTGAACGAAGCCTGGGGCACCGCCTTCTGGAGCCAGGGATACTCTTCCTTTGAGCAGGTGCAGGCTCCGAAGATCACAGCGGCAGGGAAGAATCCCTCCCAAATGCTGGATTGGAAGCGCTTTTGTTCCGACCTGATCGTAGAATTCCAGCAGTTCCAGATCGACATCATCCGTTCTATCTGCCCGGCCCGCCAATTCATCACCCACAATTTCATGGGCTTTGCGGATAAGGTCAGCTATTTCGACCTGGGAAAATCTCTGGATTTTGCAAGCCACGACCAGTACCCCGGCGGATACTTCGCCCAGGCCCCTCACCAGCCCAACGAGCGGCTGGCGGCGGAGCTGGATTTCGTCCGGGGAACGAAGGAGAAAAATTTCTGGATCATGGAGCAGCAATCCGGCATAACAGGCTGGGAATGCATGGGCCGGGCTCCCAAGCCGGGCCAGCTTTCCATGTGGAGCGTGCAGTCCATCGCCCACGGGGCCGACACCGTGGTCTATTTCCGGTGGAGGGTCTGCACCGTAGGCACAGAGCAGTACTGGCACGGTATCCTGCCTCACAGCGGCAAGCCCGGACGCCGGTATGAAGAATTGAAGGCTTTCATCCATAAAATGCGGCCTCTGATGGCAGAGCTCCAGGGCGTTTCCCCAAAACCGGAGGTGGGGATTGTGTTCTCCTACGATCAGGAGTATGCCTTGCAGATCCAGCCTCATAACCCAAAGCTGACCTATGTGGGCCAGGTGATGAAGTATTACACGGGCTTCTATAAAAAGAATATCCCGGTGGATTTTGTCAGCGACCAGGCCGATTTCAGCCGGTATAAGCTTCTGATCGCGCCGCTGCAGTATCTGATGGATCCCGCCCTGGAAAAGAAGTACGCAGACTATGTGCGTTCCGGCGGCCATCTGGTGCTCACCATGCGCACCGGCGTGAAGGACAGGAACAACATCTGCATGAGCGACCGGGAACTGCCCGGCGCCCTTTCTGAGGTGGCGGGGCTGGAAGTTTCCGATTACGACTGCCTGTGGGAAACGTCCCTCAAAGTCCGCTGGGGGGATCAGGAATATACTGCGGAGCAGTGGAGCGATATCATCGAGCTCAAGGGCGCCTCCGCCCTGGCGGAGTGTGCTTCGGAATTCTATGCCGGTTCCCCTGCGGTAACGGTGAACAGCTATGGGGAGGGCCTGGCTTATTACGTGGGGAACGAACCCGCCGCCGGTCTGATGGACCGCCTTGTGGAGGAGCTGACGGAAAAAGCGGGGGTTTCTTCTCTGCTGGACGCTCCCGAAGGCGTAGAGGTCATGTCCCGCCGGAAGGAGGACAAGGAG